>CACPPZ010000003.1 GCA_902635985.1 Paracoccaceae bacterium | reverse complement strand
AAAAAAAACTTGGTGCCAAACTGTTCTATTCCAAAATACCGTTCTTCCGCGGTGTAGAGAACCTCCTTAATAAGGGCCTCTGCCCATCAGGCAGTGAGCGCAATCTAAAAACCGCAGCGCCACTAACAACATTTTCGGCTGATATAGACCACAACCATCAACTCTTGTTAGCAGATGCGCAGACCTCTGGTGGCTTATTAATGTCCGTACCAAAAGCCCGGCTTAAGACACTTTTGACCGACCTTAAAAATAATAGTGTCGTACCATGCGCAGTAATTGGCCAAGTTATACAGACTAACGAACCAGCTCAGATACAGGTCGAAAGCTAGCACTCTAGTGGCCATTCAAAGACAAAGAACCAATTTTTTGTCAAACTAAATTTTTGGCGAAAGAGCGTGGGAGTCGAACCCACCAGAGACGTGGTACGCCTCTCACTAGATTTGAAGTCTAGGCGCCCCACCAGGGTGCGATCCTCTTCCACATATTTTTAGTTCTTACCCAAAACTTTTGAGATAGGCTGACGCAAGCGACGCAAGTCACCCACACGTGTAGTAAAGCCCACCTGGTCAAAATATTCTAGCACATCTATGATAAAATTTCTGCCCATACTTACCTCGTCTCGAAAATCGCTTATTGAAAATAGCCCATCCACTGATTTAGAAGCTAATTTCTTGGCACTGATTTTAAGATTTATTACTAAAGTTGAAGGCACGTAGCGATTTTTTCCCACTAGGATAAAATCACCAAGTTTTACACCAATTTTCAAGGTCTTTTCGAGTACAGAAACATCAGTTCCAATTTGTTGAGCTGCCTGCTGTAGACTTGGAGGAGTACCACCATCTGGCGATAGAATATTCGTCGCGATTGTCAGAATATCTTTTTCTTGCTCAGAAATATGAATATTATGTGATGGCAAATGAAACCGGCTACCATTTACGCATATTCGTTTTTCAGAAATCATTATTTTTAGCGCTAGCTTCAGGATATCTTCCTCAAAATAGACGCCAAGTTGTAGTTGTATGTCCTTGATACTTGCCCCAATAGATTTTGGCTTACTTTTATGAATACCGGCTACCGCATTTCGAATTAGAGCCATTAATCCGCGCCACCGAGACTCACAAAAAATTCGCTCTTTTGGAACAGCTCCGACCCGCAATAATCCCAATGAAACAATAATTGCATCTATTTTATCAGATGGGAGGTTGTGCGATATTGCAAATGGCTCCAACTGTACACCACTTTCACTACGCGTTGCCAATGCTTGAAGGACCGCCGCTGTGTTTTCTTTACTCATGTCTTTTAAGATAGCAATGCGACTCGGTTTAGCCCGGCCACGTTTAGATGAGAATGGATCGATTATATGCCCACCTGCAATTGTACGTTGAGCAGATTGATCGCGCAGAACAAAGCGGTCTCCACAAAGAGCAAATGCATTGTGCGGCAGGACCAGTTGGGCTAGGCCACTTGCTCCTGGTGAAATGTTTCCACCTGACAAAACAGCAACCCTTGCTGGCAAATGATCTGATCCAATATGCAAGTGTGTTTGGGTCCAATGTTTTAAGGGATTAGTTTCGGTTTTTAAGACTTGCAAGTTAACATCCATGCGTTTTGTCGGGACATTTAGGTCGGAATGCGCTAGCCATGTGCCGCGCTTTATAGATTTTTCACCTACACCACGCCCAACGATGCTCAGCGCGCAGCGTTCACCAGCCTTTGCGCTGGCACGTATTTGGTTGTGAACCCGTATCTCACGTACACGGACAGAAGCTCCATGTGATAAGAGCGTCAAGCTCTCGCCACTATGAACGGTTCCCGAGAATATCATTCCAGTCACAATCAAACCCACCCCTTTTAGATTAAAAGCTCGATCGATGGCCATTCTGAAGTAACCGCGAACCACCTTAGGTTTTCGATATTTAGCACGGAAAGTTAGCTCTTCTTTTAGAGCCTCAATCCCAATTCCTGTAGGAGCACAAACGGGATAAAGTGCATGGTCCCGATGTCCTTGTTCTTTAAGAAAGTTATTAACCTGCTTACTAACCGCTGACAGGTCTTCTGGTGCCACACGATCAATCTTAGTCAATACAATTATAATGTTTCTGATGCCAAGTAGATCAAGTATAGCAAGATGCTCACGCGTTTGAGGCATGACACCATCATCTGCTGCTATTACCAAAAGACCCAAATCAATTCCGGCTACACCCGCCAGCATATTGCGAATAAACTTCTCGTGTCCAGGTACATCAACAAACCCTAGGATCTCACCGTCTGGCAAAATGTTGTAGGCGAACCCAAGATCTACCGTCAGCCCACGCGCCTTTTCTTCTGGCAAACGATCTGTATTGGTACCCGTCAGTGCTTTTATTAACTCAGTCTTACCGTGGTCCACATGCCCAGATGTTGCAACAATCATCAGGCTTTTAAGCCCTGCAAGTTTTCAACAAAGCCCTTTTCGTCTTCGAGACACCTAAGGTCGAACCAAAGCGCATCACCAGAAATACGGCCAATTACTGGAATTTGTAGTGTCCGAAAGGACTGAGCAAGCTTTTCCAGAGTTTTGCCGGAACGTCGAAGATCAGGCCGTGCTATCTTAAGCGCAGCGCTTTGCAGCATGTCTACCGGCAATGCTCCGCTGCCCACCTGGCTATATGTTTGTTCAACTGTAATTTCACACAGCTCTAAGTACTCCTGAAGCACCTTTGACAGACGATGCGCCAGATTTTCAATTTCGACAGGGTCACGGGTAAGAAGGCGCAAAGTCGGTAACTCTTCAGCCAAACGTTTAGTGTCCGTATACAGGCAGAGAACGGCCTGCAGGGCAGCCAAAGTAACTTTGTCAGGCCGCATAGCCCGAGTCATCGGGCTTCGCTTGATCTTTTCTATCAAATCACGGCGACCAGCAATTATCCCTGACTGTGGTCCCCCAAGAAGCTTGTCACCACTAAAGGTCACCAGATCAGCGCCAGATTTCAATGCATCAGAGACAGTTGTTTCATGAGGGAGGTTATAAGACTCTAGGTCAACAAGCGTGCCACTGCCCAAATCTATAATGAAGGGTAAGTCGTGATTATGTGCAATCCTAGAGAGCTCTCTCTCTGGAACACTTTTGGTAAACCCTTTAATCTCAAAGTTACTAGTATGAACCTTCATTATTAACGCAGTCCTAGAACTAATTGCTGCCTTAAAATCTGCTTCGTTCGTACGATTGGTTGTACCAACCTCAACCAGCTTACAACCTGCGCGGGCCATGATATCCGGCATTCGGAAAGATCCACCAATCTCAATCAGCTCACCGCGTGAAACAGGAACCTCCTTGCGACGCGCTAAGCAGTTTAGCGTCAGCAAAACAGCAGCGGCGTTATTGTTGACAACGAGGGCAGCATCTGCCCCAGTCAATTGGCATATCAAAATTTCAGCATGCTTATGTCGATCACCACGTTTGCCTGTTTTTAAATCAAATTCTACATTGCTCGCGCCTCGGGCAACATTAACCATTGCCCGTATTGCAGACTCAGGCAGAGAGGCCCGGCCGAGGTTGGTGTGTAGTACTGTACCGGTTAGATTATAAACTGGTCGGATCGATGGAAGTAAAACGCGCTCTATCTCTTCAAAAACTGATTGGACCAGCGCAGCCATATTCGTGGACTCACCGGCCAATATATTCTGGCGTAAATTTATCAAGACACTTTGAACGCATCGCGTGACCAAAACCACACCATGCATGCTAACCAGTTTCTGCACAGATGGAGTATTCATAAGAATATTCACAGATGGAATTTTTTTCGGCGTATCGATTATTGTCATTTCGATTTCATTTAGCAAGCTGCTATTCAATTTTATTTTGTATATTCTGTAATGCCAGAAATAAGTTTCATAAGCCCTTACTTCAGCAGTACTAAAGCATGAAATTTAAGAATCTTTTTCAAGACTAATTCAATAACTATCATTCAGTAAATCAAAATCTGTTGACAGCTATATTCAGTATTTCTTAATATACACTAATGAACTTACATTTAACATCCAACTCGATGAGATTTGACATCGACTTGTTGAAAACGTTCATTGCCGTTGCCGACACGGGTTCAGTGAAATTAGCATCAGAGCGTGTTGCTCGGTCATCTGCGGCAGTATCAATGCAGATGAAGAAACTAGAACAGCTTGTCGGCGCACCTATTTTTCAAAGGGCAGCTGGTACAATGCGTATGTCCGATGTGGGAGAGCGTTTGATGCCTCACGCACATCGTATAGTCCAAGCCCATGATACCGCCGTTGCCGAACTGCAAAGCCCAAATATTGAAGGTCTGGTACGGGTAGGTCTATGTCTCGAAAATTCAGAGACACGTATGCCAGAGATATTGTCCGGATTTTCTCAAGCGCACGCACGTGTGACCGTTGAGATAGTGTCTGGCGATGCTCAGGATCTGGCTCTGATGCTCGCGAACGGTGAATTAGACATTGCGATTCTAACCACTGGCGGCGGCGCGCCTCTTGAGGAAAGAGATAGGCTGCTCTTCGAGCAACCCTTAGCATGGGCAGTTCATAAAAACGGACAATGCCTCAAGGAGCGCCCATTGCGCTTGGCTGTGGCGCCTGTTGGATGCCCCTGGCGAATAGCAGCACTTGATGCATTGAAATACGCTGGAATCCCATATCAAATTGCTTATCTTTCGAATGTTTCAGAATCACAGCTTGCAGCCGTTCGCGCAGATTTGGCGGTAGCAGCTTTACCATTCAGCCGCATTCGAAATGCAAACCAACCAATTTGTATAAATGATGAGCTACCCAAGCTTCCTTATACACAAATAGTGCTTCGCACTGCAGTTAATCCAAACGAAAATACGAAGGCGCTTGCTGCACAGGTCTTATCTGCTTTCAATCGACCCGCATAAAATAATGATAATGTTTAATTTCACTTGCCAAGCGAAACTGTGAAATATTTCTGTAAGTTCTAGAGAATTACTTAAGATCATAGCACTATGACAGGCGCCACCAATCTTTTATGAGGTCTTGTGGAATAGTTTTCGGAAAATTGGCGCCCAACCAAATATTGTGTGTGAACTGATCGACAAGTCTACACTTTTACAATTTGTGGCCCAAGGTCTCGAAATTGCATTAGCACCAAATTGGGTGAGTAATATCGCTCCACCCGGCGTTGCTTTTGTCCCGTTTGAACCACACGAAATGCCAATAGATTTATACTTGGTATTTAGAAAGTCAGAAAACTCTGATAGCGAAAGTAGGTTTATTAAAACTGTGAGAACAGTAGCTGCTAAAGGGCCCTAATTTGTTATGACGTAAGGTTCTCAAGACCTTGGTGACTGGCTATTTGGCGAGAATCAAAGTTTATGTTACTTCTTCAAATATAGAAGATTGGGATCTAGCTTAAACATTTGGCTAAAAGTAAAAAATACCATCTTACTATGCAGTCTGGCTGACGTAGGGGATATTTCAGCGGCAGTGTAAATAACCCTTTTAATGGGGAAACAAGGGAGAAAAATATGAATAAACCAATGAAACCAGATCCCACTTTTCATGCATCGCCTATACTAGCGATGCGGGCACCGGTGGAAAATTTTGCGTTTACAATTATGCTTGGCAAAGACACATCACATCATGATGGCTTGGCAGTAATTGATTTAAGAAAAGATTCTAAAACCTATGGTGAAATCGTTCATCAGATAATAGTACCAACAATTGGAGATGAATTTCATCACTTTGGATGGAACGCCTGCTCCTCATCGTTGTCTCCACTTTCTGGACACGCCTTTCTAGAGCGACGCTACCTAATTGTACCAGGTATAAGATCAAGTCGCATCTATATCTTTGATGTCAAAGATCCACTTAAGGCAAAAATTCATAAAGTCATAGAACCAGAGGAATTATTTGAAAAAACCGGTTACTCACGTCCACACACGATACACTGTGGCCCAGAGGGCGTTTATGTCTCCACACTTGGTGGATCCGGAGAAGACGGCACAGAGTCGCCTCCCGGTATCTTCATAATGGACTGCGAAACTTTTGACATAATTGGAATTTATGAGATGGATCGCGGCCAGCAAGATAAACATTACGACTTCTGGTGGAACCTACCACAAGACTACATGGTAAGTTCGGAATGGGGCCTACCCCCACAATTCGAAAATGGCGTGGTACCGGAAGACTTACTAAGTAATAAATATGGACATTCAATTCACTTTTGGGATCTGAGGGCACGTAAAAACATTCAAACGATCGACTTAGGTGAAAATCACCAAATGGCTCTTGAAATCAGACCAGCGCATGACCCAACGAAATCTTATGGCTTCTGCGGCGTAGTTGTGGATACCACAAACTTACAAGGGGCAATTTTTACTTGGTGGCGTGGCGAAGATGGCAAATGGCAAGCGAAGAAAGTGATTACAATTGATCCACGACCCGAAGACCCTGAAAATCTTCCAGAGCTACTAAAAGGATTTTCCGCAGTACCACCGTTAGTAACAGATATCGATCTCAGCCTAGATGATAAATATCTCTATGTTGCATGCTGGGGTATCGGAGAAATGCACCAATATGACGTTTCAGATCCATTCAACCCTGTTCTTGCAGGAAAAGTTGAGTTGGGTGGCATTGCCAAAGAAACAAAACATCCAAATGGTAAAGATTTTGTTTATGGACCACAGATGGTTGAAGTCAGCCGTGATGGGAAACGTGTCTATTGGACTAATTCCCTATACTCGACCTGGGACGATCAATTCTATCCCCATCACGAAGGGGGGCAAATGGTCATGGCAAATGTTGGTGAAAACGGGGGTCTGACCCTGGATGCCGATTTTTATGTAAATTTTCCTGAGAACATGCGTTCTCACCAAATTAGACTAGAGGGTGGCGATTGCTCTACAGATAGCTTCTGTTATCCATCAGTTTAGAAATTGGAAACTACTTCAATGGCGGCCCTGTGGTGGGCCGTCATCCTTTCGGGTGCCTATCATGGCCTTAATCCTGGTATGGGTTGGCCACTTGCTGTTTCGGCTGCGCTCATGGAACGCAAAGCTGCTGCTATGCCAAAGGCTCTATTACTCTTAACTACTGGACACTTGTTGGCGATGATTGCAATTTTATTGCCGTTTTCTCTGATGATTTGGCTCGTAGAAAGAGAATATGAGATAAGGTTAATTGCCAGTTTTATCGTGATAGGCATGGGTATCTATTTGCTAATCAACTCAAAACATCCAAGATATCTAGCTCGTATTCATCCAGCGAAATTAGGCTTGTGGTCATTCTTATCCGCCATAGCACATGGTGCCGCACTGATGCTGGTCCCGATTTATTTAGGAATTTGTCAGATTGCAGAAGATAACGGGAGCACAGAAAATTCAGGTCACCTCGCAGCCCAAAATTTAATGTCAAATGATTTGTTTACAGCGTTAGGCGTATCGTTAGTACATACGGTTTCAATGGGAATTGCAGGCGCATTGTTGGCAATCCTTGTATATTTTTGGCTGGGGCTCAAATTTATTTCACAAGCGTGGTTTAATTTGGATAAGATTTGGGCATGTAGTCTGATACTTGTCGGAGCATTTGGTCTTTATTTTACCGGTACCCATTAATTAAACTAATCTAGCAATTGAGATCAGGCCGCGTACCCCAGACAGGTTTTATGATGCGTTGCTCTAACTCTACAACCTCTTTTGAGAACCAAAACTAACCTTAAAATAAATGGTGCTTTAAAAATAGTTTCAAAAGATAACTTAATTTTCATTGCGAACTGAAAGCTGTGATGTCTCAAATAACCAAGCTATATTGTTATCTTCTAGCGGGGTTGGATAATCTCCAGTAAAGCAATGATCGGTAAATGCTGGATTGGTATCATCACGGCCTTGTTCGTGTCCCATTGCCCGATAAAGCCCATCGACTGAAAGAAAAGATAAACTATCTGCCCCAATGTATGCAGCCATTTCCTTCTCTGACTTTAGTGATGCTAATAACTGTGCCTTTTCCGGAGTATCAATACCATAAAAGTCAGGATATTTAATTGGCGGAGAAGCAATTTTCATATGAACTTCTCGAGCACCAGCTTGACGCATCAATTCCACTATTTTCACTGATGTCGTGCCGCGCACAATCGAGTCGTCAATTAGCACAACTTTTTTACCACTTACCGCATTTCTGTTAATGTTATGCTTGAGTTTGACACCAAAATCACGTGTTGATTGCTGTGGCTCAATAAAAGTCCTGCCCACGTAATGGTTTCTAATTATTCCTAATTCGAAAGGTAGTCCCGCAGCTTCAGCATAACCTAAGGCAGCTGGTACCCCGCTGTCTGGTACTGGCACAACTATATCGGCAGAACAGGGTGCTTCAGCAGCAAGCTCATGACCAAAGTTTTTGCGGCATTCATAAATACTCTTCTCTCCAAAAACACTATCTGGCCGCGCAAAGTAAATATATTCAAAAATACATGGTCTTTTTTTCATTGCAGGGAACGGCTTTATACTTTCTACGTTTCCACCAGAGATCACGACTACCTCTCCATTCTCCACCTCTCGAACAAACTTTGCTCCGATAATATCTAATGCGCATGTTTCAGAAGATAATATAAATTGGTTTTCTAGCTTACCTAAAATAAGTGGACGTATACCTAGAGGATCTCTGGCACCTATTAATTTGTCATCTGTCAAAGCGACTAATGCATACGCACCATCAATTTGTCTTAACGCATCAACGAAACGATTGATTGCTCCATTACTTTTCGAACGAGCTATCAGCTGGAGGAGTACTTCTGTGTCAGATGTTGATTGAAAAATAGCTCCACTCTGGACCAATTCATTTCTTAATTTCAGGGCATTTGTCAAATTACCATTATGTGCAATTGCAAATCCGCCTACGGAGAGATCAGCAAACAATGGCTGAACATTTCTCAACGCTGGCTCACCTGTTGTCGAATATCTTACATGGCCCATGGCCATTTGACCTTGCATTCTTTCTATTATTGGCTTTTTTGTGAAGTGATCGCTTACAAGGCCTATACGTCGTTCCGAGTGGAACCGTTTACCATCAAAACTTACGATACCAGCCGCTTCTTGACCCCGATGCTGTAAAGCATGCAATCCCAGGGCTGTTATCGCTGCAGCTTCTTCATGACCAGAAATACCAAATACACCGCACTCTTCGTGCAATTTATCATCAGCTTCGTCCCAAAGAAACATTATCACCCTCACAATTTAAGTTTAAAAGAACACCTTTAAACAAATTAACATTAGCCCTGTCATCAGACTAAATACAAGCAACATCACTAAGTAATCTGCTAAAATAGTAGTTAAAACCATCGAAAAAACGACATAGTCTCAAAATGAAAAATAATTCCTCACAATCCAATTAAATCGTGAAAAATCAGAAACCGGAATCCGGTATTGTAGATAAGCCCAAAACTTAGAGAAATCAAAAACGACCACAGTCGACTTTCATTTTATCGCCTGTAATTGCCGAGCTGAGATCAGATGCCAAGTATAGAGCCGCCTTTGCAACTTCATCGGGAGAGACCCAACGTTTTAACGCGGCCATATCAGTATAGTTCTCGCGTTCAATCTCTTCGATAGAACGACCTTCAGTCAAAGATCGCTGTTTTAGTATACCCTCCATATTCTTTCCAGAAACTGCACCAGGCAACAAAGCGTTTACGCGAACATTATATTTCCCAAGCTCTCTTGCCATTGTTTCAGTTACTCCAATCAAAGCAAATTTACTTGCCACATACGCAGAGCGCATGGGATAGCCCTGCACGCCCATAAGCGATGACACATTTATAATTGATCCAGCCTTTTGCTCAATCATAACTTTGGCAACCTCCTGAAGGCAATGCATCGCTCCTACCAAATTGATATTAAGGCAATCGACCCATGCGTCCATATCCACATCAACCACCTCAGCAATTGGACCTGGCCCACCTGCGTTATTCATCAATACATCCACCCTTCCATGGATATTGACAATCTCACGAAACATCTCTCGAACCTGCTCACGATCTGAAACATCGCAAACTAGTGCCTCGCCACCTATTTCGTTTGCTACACTGATTAGTGGGTCATTACGACGTCCAGTTACAACAACTTTTGCACCCACATCTGCAAACACTTTGGCAGTAGCTTTTCCAATACCAGACCCTCCACCGGTAACAATTGCTACTTTCCCATCTAACCGGCAATGTTCTTCTGATTTAAAACCCATAATCACACCTCATTAAACTCACGTCCTGGATCAAACAGGGGCAATTCTGGCTCTTGCCCAAGAATAAAATCACCCATCAGTCTACCGATGTATGGGCCAATTGTATAACCCCCTCTAACACACCCCAAAACGAAAGCATTATCAATGCCTGGCAAGGCACCCGCGAGTGGATAAAAATCAGGTACATTTGCTTCAAAACCCACCCAACTGCGTGTCACGCGGGCATTAGCAAGCTCAGGCAATACATGCTGTGCAAGGGACAGATTTGGAAGAAGTGTGTTTGCTGAAACATTCCCTCGTCCTTCTTCTGGAGTTCCTCGTCCTTGCCATCCTCCGCCAATGAGAATTGTACCGTTGGTTTTCTGTTTAATGGTCAGAAGTCCAGTTGCGTGACCTACGATGCTTGATAAAAGATGCGGCATGCGCTCAGTCACAGACACGGTATTGATGCGCGCACGAACCGGCAGATCAACACCCAGATAAGCAGCTATTGGTTTGAGCCAGGCACCGGCTGAAAGAAGCAGACGTTTTGCTTGGATGTTGCCTAACGTAGTAATTAATTCAAAACAAGAGTTGTTTCTGGTAATGAGTGTCACACAGCATTGCTCGCGATATTCAACTTCGTTTTGTTTGAGACGAACGCGATAATATTGACCGGTAAGTGATGAGTTTGCGTAACCGTCTTCAGAACAATAACTTGCAGCAAGAATTTTGTGACTGAGGTTTTGTTCTGCAGCTCTTAGCGCATTATTTGAGACAAATTTAATCGGCGCGCCAGCGTTGGCTTTCAAAGCTTGCCGTTCGTGCAAAAGCTCGGCTTCATGCTCCGTAAACGCAAGCGTGTAACCACCCGTCTTTTTAAATCCGACGGCCTCGCCCATGGCTTCCCATTCGCGATGGCCCTTTAGGGCATATGGCATAAGTTTTACACGCTTGATCTGCAGCGACAGCGTTCCCGCATTTACCCCTGATGCGCCCTGTCCTAAATCTCCCTGATCCAGAACAATTGTTTTCATATTATTTTCAGCAAGGCGTAATGCCGTACTGCATCCCATAATGCCACCCCCAACGATTGCTAAATCATAGGCACTGGTCATAGCGGAGCAGGTTTCGGTATTGGTAAATCTGTATACTCGAACTCGCCCGAAAGCTCAGATGCAGGAACAGGCCGCAACGGAGGTCTTGGAGTGGGTGGAATAATCTCCGCTTCAGTTCGGTGTTCCTTTTCAGCAATTAATTTGGCTATAGCTGTCTGACAGTATTTTCCACCACAAGGCCCCATTCCAGCTCTTGATCCAGATTTAATTGCATTGATTGTAGCTGCGCCTGCTTCCATCTGATGTTCAATATCACAGCGTCTCAGGCTCTCACATCTGCACATTATTGTCTTGTCCGTTGTCAATTTCTGAAGGCCTTTTCGAGGAATGCTTAGCGCAGTCATAGCCATTCCGAACCTTGAAGCCCGCCTAAAACTGGTCAACAAAGCAGATCTTGGAAAATTAACGTTAGAGGTTATAATCTCAGCAGCTGAAAGTCCTACTAATTTTCCATGAATTTCTGCAGCAGCTGCACCTCTGATACCAGTTCCATCACCACAAACGAAAAGGCCATCAATCGCCGTCTCACCATTTTCCCAAACTTCTGGAACCCATCCACCAAGTTCGGGTTGGTGTTTTAGGTCGATACCTGAAAGTTGGGAGGTCTCAGTTGCGGCTTGCAAACCATAACCGATGCAAACACTGTCTGCTTCTATCAAACGTTTTTGATCTAGCGGTGACCAATCATTATTGACCTTGCTGACTGTGACCGACTGAACTTTGGTTTCTCCATCAATTTGTTTAATGACATTGCGCCAAAAGATCGGAGTACCGGACAGCAAAAGATCGGCAACCCAAACAAAACCACGCCAGAGTAGCTCAGGACGGGAGAACATGGAAGGTATTGCGTACATCCAGTCAACAGGACTATTAGGTGTCACAATCGCGGAAACCTCCCCACCCAGACGTCTTATCTCGCTTGCTACGTAGAAAATCAAAGGGCCTGTTCCAGAAACAACAATTTTTTTGCCAGGTATGACCAAGTCTTGTTTTATCAATGCAGTTGCACCTGCCAATCCAATAACACCAGGCAAAGTCCATCCTGGCGTTGGCTGGACATATTCTCGCGCCCCAGTCGCCAGAATAAGCACCTTTGAAACGATCTTCTCTGAGCGTCCGTTAATAATGAGACGAAGAACCCATTTTTCTAACTCCCGCTCAATCTGCCACACACGAGCGTTGGCAATGTGTGTCACATTGCTTGCATCTATTGATGCGCGGAGTCTATCGCCATCGATCGTTTCCGGCGTGTTTGGGGCAGATTTAATAGCTGCACTTTTGGCACGCCAAATCTGGCCACCAGCCTTTGCTTGTTCGTCGATTATGATTGTTCTGCATCCCTGGCTCGCCGCCATAATGCCCGCATTTGCTCCTGCAGGACCTGCACCGATTATTGCAACATCGCAAGTCTTGATCATGATCTATTGCCTCAAAGATTGGACAACTAGTCCGTCAGTGGCTATTTTCCTACAACTTTCTACTAATTGGCCGTCAACTTTGACAACGCACTCCTGACATAGGCCTATACAGCAAAAAGCTCCTCGTGGCTTAACATCAACTGGCGCATCGCGCAGATGCTTTATGCCGTTTCCCATCAGCGCAACGAGTATTGTCTCACCTTGATGCGCTTTTATTGTTTGGCCATCAAATCTGAACGATATCTCTTTAGCGCGCTTAATTTGGCTGGTATGATTAGGAATAAGTCGCATCATACGTAGTTAATGCCTAAATTGTCAAAACAACGCTTGATTTTATCAATATCTACATCTGTCGCAGGAGAAACGGGGTCACGCGGAACACCAGCTGGCTGGCCAATTAAATTCAATGCTGCTTTAAATGACGCTGGCCACGTTGCGGTACCCATCAACAACTCATAAAGCACAGTTAACTGATAATGTGTTTTACGATATAGTTCACCTGGCTCGCCAACCCCAACAGATGCCATTTTTGAAGGAAGCAAGTCTGTAAATTCCGGACCGGTTGCAATAAAGCCTTTCGCCCCCAGACCGAAAGCAGGCATGATATAGTGACACGGGCCTGTCATCACCGACATTTTATCACCAAGCCGCTCAAGTAGATGCGTATGATAGAAAAAATCGCGCTGGCTCTCTTTGATCCCTATTACATTGTGATTGTTCAGCAAGGTTTCGGTTTGATCAATAGTGAGAGAGAAGCCCATTCTCCGCGGCGAATTATAAAGAACAAGCGGCTTGTTGGTTGCCGCGGATACTTTATCAAATCTGGCCATCAGTTCCGCTTCTGAAGCTTTTAAGACATAAGTTTGCGGCATAGAGAGCAAAACGTCCGCACCGTTTTCTTCCGCAGCTCTTATGTAAGAAAGTGAGGCCTCAATTGTTGGCGCAGAAACGCCCATCATAACTGGCACGCGGCCCCGAGAAATATCCTTTGCCAGGCGAACTAGGCGTCCGCGCTCCTCAGCAGACACGGACCAGCTTTCTCCATTGTCGCCGGCAATACAGACACATGTCGCACCGCGAGCTAACAGAAATTCAAATATATCAATGAAAGCGTCTTCCATTATCTCACCCTTTTCATCGAAAGGTGTTACTATCGCCGGTACATATCCAAATAAATGCTCTTTTTTCATTTCCCAACTCGAACTGGAATTGCGCAACAAAAAACTGAAGCGTGCTGCGCGTCTATTATATACAATAAGCGATCATCATTTGGATGAAACGCTACTGATGTCGTCCAAAGTCCCGTCGGCAATCTGATCTCCGCAATTATATCTCCGACTTTATCAAACAAATAGGAACGTCCTGCTTGTGCTTGAGCCACTGCTAACCAACCTAACGAGTTTGTCGCTAGACCATCCGGACCTAAACCACCCGAAAGCTGTAAAAACGTGCCAACCATAGGCTGGCCAGCTTTTGGCAGCATTGATGAAAATTGCCAAACCTGATTTGCTCGGGTAGCAGCAACATACACGGTGTTACCGTCATGAGATAGGCAAATACCGTTTGAATATGGAACACAATCAAGTAATAGCCTTACGGTTCCGTTCGGACTTCGACAATAAACACGACCTATTGGATTACTATAGGAACTGCGCCCACTATCTGTAAACCATAAGGTTTCATCATCAGCAAGGTACATATCTGATAGACCTAAAAATGATTGACCACCAATCCCATTACTCAAAACTTTGAAACTATCATACCCCGTAAATTCAATAAGCCCATGCCTGTAGTCAACGGCAATATGTTTCCCGTCCCTAGTAATCCGCATCGAGTGTGGCTCTCCGTCTATTTGATGCATAACTTCCCAATGACCCTCAGTTGATATTCGAAAAATGCGCCCGTAGGGTACATCAGAAAGCCAGAGATTTAGGTTTGCATCAAAAAATGCGGCCTCAAGAAATGAATGCATTTTTTGTCCTGGACGCGTCATCTCTGCCCAGGAAGAAGGTTTCCCACGATGTCGATAAGACTCTGGAAGAGTATATAAAGGAGTTGCATTTAACTCGATCATCACTCCACTACCCTGTCTATAAAAAGCCGATCGATTTCATTTTCATTAAAGCCGGCATCTCTTAAAACTTCTCTACTGTCTTGACCCAAGGCAGGTGGAGCTCTGCTGATTACTGGCCCACCTTCGCTCATTTGAAATGATGCAGAAGGTAAACTTATATTAGAATTTTCAGAGATGACCGCGTAATACCCTCTAGCTTTGATTTGTTCATCCTCGATCGCTTCCTCCAAGGTCAAAATAGGCTCAGCCGGAATATCCCATTTATCCAGTAGTTTCTGCCACTCTGTTGTAGATTTATGAATGAATACATTCTTGAGTTCTTTATTAATACTTTCAGAATTTAGCCAAACATCGTCCCAGGCGGCGATATCGGCCATCAAAGGTATGCCAAAACCCTCCTCCAGTAAGCATTGCGCGAGTTTGCGATATTGAGATGGCTTAAAGGCTCCAAGCATTAAAATTCCATCAGCAGTATCAAAAGAAGATATACCTGCTTCTTTAGGCTTTTCCTTTAGAGGCGAGCATTGTTTTGCCACTACTTCCGGAGCCATTAAACTAAGCGCAACCTCCAGCATTGAAGCACTTATGTAGCATCCTTTTCCCATTCGATCCTTTTGTAATAACGCTGCCGATATTGCAAATGCAGCGGAATAACCAGCAGCATAGTCAACGAAAGATAGTCCTGGCTTTGTGCCGCCTGACTGCGAGATTATACCGGAAGCAGCCTGAATAGTATTATCGTAAGCGCCTTTGGAAGCTTTTGGACCCTTATCACCATATCCAGTCATGGAACAATAAACGATCCCAGGATTACGGACGCGCAATATATCGTACCCAAGCCCTAGTTCTTCCATTACGCCAGTAGCATAATTTTCAAGAAATACATCAGCACTCTCTACAAGCCTTAGAAGAGCTTCACGCCCTGAACTAATACGCAAATCGATTGCAAGAGATTTCTTGTTAGCACCTTGAACTTGATACGTGAGGCCAAGACCATTTTTGTTAAGTTCAGGCATTGGCCCGCGGTTCCTTGCGCAATCTGGAGCATCAGGCAACTCAACTTTTATGACTTCTGCTCCCAGTAAGGAAAATTGATAACCGCAGAAAGGTGCTGCGAGAACTTGAGATACCTCAATCACTTTTATGCCCTGCAACGCTCCTTGCAAACTGCTTCTCCTATATTTGGATATTGAAAATTCTATTAATTTTTCTACTAATGTTTAGTATACAAAACAAAATTTCATATGCAAAATGGTATTAAGATGTCCAGCGTGCTTCATAGGTCTTTGACCTCCACTCTACCAATGATTAAAAGCGTAGAAGCAAATTACCTTATTGATGCAGATGGCAAACGCTACTTAGACGCATGTGGTGGAGCGGCAGTATCATGCTTAGGTCATGACAATGCAAAAGTACGAGCTGCATTAAAGGATCAAATTGATAAATTAGCATTTGCTCATTCTGGTTCCTTCACAAATGAGCCGACTGAGGAACTTGCTAAGTTTTTAATAAAACGCGCTCCTGCTGGGGTTGGCGCAGGACGGGTTATGTTTTTAGGTAGCGGATCAGAAGCTATGGAAGCAGCCTTAAAGCTTGCAAGACAGTTCCATTTAGAGCGCAACGACACCAGACGGATAAATATCATTGCAAGATCCCCATCCTATCACGGTAATACTCTTGGAGCACTTGCTACGGGCGGCCACGCCGGAAGGCGCGCGCCATTTCAACCAATGCTGATGCACGTGCACCATATTGAAGCCGCATACCAATACCGAATGAAATTGGAACAAGAGAACAATGACGAATTTGCGCTTCGCATGGCCAATCAACTGGAAAAGAAAATTCGTGAGCTTGGCCCTGAAACAGTAATGGCATTTGTTGCCGAGCCGGTAGTCGGTGCATCTCTGGGCTCTCAGCCAGCACCAACAGGATACTTCAAACGAATTAGGGAAATATGTGATACTCACGGTGTTTTGTACATCGCTGATGAAGTAATGTGTGGTATGGGCCGGACTGGCAGTCTTTTTGCGCTAGAGCAAGAGGGGGTATTTGCCGATATTACAACATTAGCGAAAGGACTTGGAGCCGGTTATCAGCCGATAGCAGCTGTCATGGCAGCTGAAACCATAATTTCTGCTATTCAAGAAGGTACTGGAATACTATGGAATGGGCACACATATATGTCCCATTCAATTGCAACCGCTGGTGCCCTAGCAGTTCAAAAAGTAATTGAAGACGAAAATCTGATAGAAACTGTCAAAATGCGCGGTAATCAGTTAGCTAGTGAACTTAAAAAACAATTAGATGGAAAAGAAAATATTGGCGACATACGTGGTCGAGGATTGTTTTGGACTGTTGAACTAGTCAGGGATAAATTAACCAAGAAGCCTTTTCCTGCAGATTTGCAATTAGCAAAGCGCATCAAAATAAATGCTCAAGAGCTTGGATTAATGTGCTACCCTGCCCAAGGGTGTGCAGATGGTAAGAATGGCGATCATGTATTGTTAGCCCCAGCCTACAACTCTACAATTAACGAAATAGATTTGATTGCAAAAACTACTGCTAAGGCAATTTGGACAGCTCTATCAGAGGTAAACTGCTAATATGAAAATACTAAGTGTACCATGCCTACTTCAAATGCTTACTTATCCAAACCAGGGCTTTGAGAGCAAACAGATATTTTCAAATAATGCTAGTTGCATTACTGTTTACAATAAGCAAAACCAAGGTTGAGAACTGATGCCAAAAAAGCAACAACGCAATATCCTACTTCCAACTAATGAAGACACCACAGGACCGTACTTCCCAATCTATTTCAGCGATGAAAGCTACGAAGATCTTACACAAATTCATTCTGGTGTGGTTGCGGGTCCTAAAGGACAGCATATAATTTTGCGGGGTAGAGTACTGGACCGAAACGGTAATCTCGCAAATGGAGTGCTACTAGAATTCTGGCAAGCAAATGCAAAGGGAATCTATCGTAACCCTTCTTTTGAGGACCATCCCGATTTGGACCCCTGGTTTGATGGTTATGGCCGCCTGCGCAGCACTACTGGCGAATATTCTTTTCGAACTATCCTACCCGGCGCTTCACCGGGTAGAGCTCCCAATATCACAGTAACCATTTTTTCTGATGGCATTAACCGTATAGTTACACAAATTTTCTTTGCTAATCAGAAAGCTAACAAAACAGATCCCCTTTTGACAACCTTAGATGATGAAGACAGAGAAAGGCTTATTGCAAGATTTGATGAATCTTCCTCAGACGGCACAGATTTTTATACATTAGATATAGTCATGGCAGGCGACCAGGAAACTCCTTTTTTTGAAGATTTTCTAAGCTAGCGTGGGTAGGTATGATGAATAGCATGGGACGGAAATTAGCAATCGGGGAAACAGATAATACTTCTGATCAACGTACTCCAAGAAAACGTTTACGCTCAATACCAAATACTGTAAGAGAAAGTTTTGTACCGGTAGTTCCTGCCCGCGCAATTCACCGCCAGAATGAATGGGACCTTACCCGCATAGCCCCAAACCGTCCCCGCGCCGAAGGATCACCAATAGAAGTAAAAGGCACGCTTCGAAATGAGAATGGCACATTACTACGCGGTGCATTAATTGAGATTTGGAATGCCAACCATCACGGTCGTTACCGTCATGTAGAGGATAATTCTGGTCTGAAAATTGATGAAAACTTCCTTGGTATGGGACGGGTAATTACTGATGAATGTGGAAGCTATTGCTTCAGGACAATTAGCCCAGGTGCTTATCTTGCGAGACCAGATATTGGAAGATGGCGACCAAAACATATCCACTTATCAATCAGCTGCGGCACATCTCGGTTAGTAACTCAAATGTACTTTCCAGACGAACCAAACAATGCCTCTGATCCAATGGCGATATTGATGGGAGATTCATTTGATCGAAACTTAGGTCAACTCTTCGAAACCAAAGATGTGGAAATTGATCAAAGCTATGAATTTAATATAGTAGTGGGTGGGAAAAATGCTACCTTTTTTGAGTAATTTATCAAACTAACCCTTGGTCATACATCTTTTTCAAATCTAAATATAAACATATAAGATACTCACATTAAAAAAAATCATCCAAATTTTAAAATCAATTTATAAAGAAATCCCTTAAAAGATAATCGCAAAAATATTAGGCTATTTGGATCTTTACCATTTCAATATTTTCAGCTACAACGGTCGCTATACACAGTAAGAAAACGAGTATCTATTGGGCAAAGATCTTACAGCAATTGACTTCTATTCGGGCATTGGTGGCTGGTCACTCGGTTTTGAGCTAGCAGGAATCAAAATACGCAAATCTTATGAATGGTGGGAACCTGCAAACACAACTCATAAGAAAAACTTGGTAGCTGATGCAGTTCAAGTGGATATCCGAGAATTAGATGTTTCTACTGTGCCTCACGACGTTGATTTTGTTATCGGTAGCCCGCCTTGTACGCAATTTTCTTATTCCAATCGGGGTGGGTCTGGAGATCTAGAGGATGGTCTCCAGGACATAAAGAAATTTCTTGATATTGTAGCATCAGTGACGCCCAAGTTTTGGGCAATGGAAAATGTTCCAAGGGTCGCGAAAGTAATTGAAAACGAAATACAGCCGGGTGGCGTTCTGGAGCAATTTTCAGAAATAATAACCACTGATATGATCCACATTGTTGACATGTCCGATTTTGGTTTACCCCAACGTCGAAAACGATGTATTGTTGGGAACTTTGATGCCAAACTGTTGATGAGCTACACACCAAAATGTCGAATAAAATCTTTAGGAGATGTTCTTGACAGTTTAGCGTCAAGTAAGGTGTCTGACCCAAATTATGCGCTCGATTTGTCGTCAAACGCTTTGACCGACCATGAAAAAGAGTCAGTATTGAACTGGGAAGAACTTAGGTTCAATCGAGACGCAAAGACCTATCATACTGTCTACAATGATATGCCATTTCCAGAACAACTCGATAAGCCAGTGCGAACAGTTACAGCAACATGTACCCGTGTGAGCCGTGAAAGTATAATTGTCCCAGAAGCTAAGAACTTTAGACGACTAACAATCAGGGAGAGAGGCTGCCTTCAAGGTTTTCCAATAAACTATCAATTCTTTGGACCAACTTACTCGGCGAAAATGAAAATGATTGGAAATGCCATCCCGCCAGTTTTCACATATTATCTAGCTAATGCATTTCAACAAACCAAACTAGACGATTTATTAAGTCACGAAGAGGTGGATTTTGATTTTCAGGGGGCATTTGAAAGTGCGCCGGTTACCCCAATTGATACTGATGGAAAGTCTTACCCAGAAAACCGATCATTTCGATTTGCTATTCCTAATCTTCGCTTCAAAAGCGGCACCAGGTTTGAACTTAATAACCGTTCTGGTAAATTACCTTGGTCTATCGATTTTTACTACGGCGACTCAAAACGAATAAAGTCTCTAGAACTTGATAAAGATATCCTCAATACAACTAAATCTGAGCTTATTCACAACGACGCTGACCTAGTTAATAAAATTGATAAATATCTCGACACAGCGCTAGTAATCGATAGCTCATCCCTACAATCGACTTGGTCGAAACGAGCTAACGACATACACCCATTTATCTTACTGGATGAGTTTGGTGAAATTGCAGGAAAAATCATCACTGACCTGGCAGCGTTAGATAAAAACGTCATCGATGATGTTCTTTTGAAGATTCTTCAAAGTCGAGATAAAGAAACTATTATAGTAGGCAAACAGAAGCTACTCAAATACTCTGTAGAAATTATTGCAGGGCTCTTACTAGGTTCTTTTTTGAACTCGAAGCGGAAGTAACTCTATCCCGATTTCACAATCATTTTTTCGCACTAAGGTGCAATTCCAACAAGTATGATCGGTACAGGCGGAAATATCCGCCCCTGTCGGAGTAACTCATTCAAATTGCGTTCATAATTAGATGGTCCCGACGACATTTTCATTTCCATTTCTTTCATCGGTACAATTTGTATTCCTAAATCGATACGATCATGCATGTAGTTTGCCGCGTGCTTCACAAAAATATCGTATTGAACAAACGCATATTTACCAAGCTGTACTTCAATCGATACACGTTCTTTTTCAAAGTCTGCTTCATTTTTCGATCTGTAATTTTGGTTAGTTGGCTTATCGTTTAATTCTAGCAACTCACGCTGTTGATCAATGTTCATTCCTTCACGTATCATACGCTTTGTTAGGTCTGCGTTGTCAGTTATGAAGTAAGATTTAGACACTGGCTTTTCCCATCCTCTGATTGAAATCAGCTCTTCTTTAAATGCTTCGTTCAAACTATTAGGTGACAAAAGTAATTTTCCCTGCATTGTTTTTTCTTTGGAGACTTTAGTACGCATTGCATTTGCATCTATGGCAGCTATTGCCTCGATAAGCTCCGTCCATAAATGGGGTTTATGATACTGTAGCCACTCATATCCATTTAGGTGCGAGTAATAATTTACTAGTCTCAACTCATTCCCCCTAAGCAAGAAGCTTTGCGTAATACTCAAACGAGCGATCCTTGCTCGTCGCGTGTGATGAGTTCTGTTTGGATTTGTAGGTCTCAAAGATCTCTTCTGCGACTTCTATCGCTTCAATCCTGTTTGTCTCTTTCGTGCTAAGAACAACATACTTTTTCTTTACAGGATCATAAATTCGAGCATGCCAAAAAGGTGATCTACCCATACTATATGTGCTCAAACCACGACGGATTTGCTTAATCGTTTTCTTCGCATTTACAGATTCGACCAATGAATCAATACCTTAGAAAAAGTGTCTAACTGTGTCTAAGTATTGAGCCAAAACAGACACAAAGCAAATTCTATATTAAATAACTGATTTACAAGGATTTTTGGTAGCGGAGGAGGGACTTGAACCCCCGACACGCGGATTATGATTCCGCTGCTCTAACCACCTGAGCTACTCCGCCATTAACGCGCTTGGAGTAAGAGTTTTAAATGAATACGTCAAGCTCATATTCGTTGTTTTAAAATATTGTATCTTGTTCAGTTATTTACCATTTGACAAAGTAGCTCAAACATTATCGAAGCTCCCAAAAATGCAGTATTACCAGTTGCATCAAAAGGTGGACTTACTTCTACCATATCTGAACCAACAATATTCAGACCTTTGAGCTCTCTAACAACCTGCAAAGCTTGAAAACTATTTGGGCCACCCACTTCAGGCGTACCAGTGCCAGGTGCAAATGTAGGATCAACGAAATCAATATCATATGAAACATAAGTTTCCTGATCACCCACAATTTCTCTAACTTCTTGCATAAGCTCTGATAAATCTCTTTTAAAAAATTCTTCAATGCGAATAATACGTATCCCTACTGACATGGCAAAATCTACATCCTCGCTATCATACTGAGTGCCACGTATTCCAATTTGCACGACGCGTTTTGGATCAAGCAAATTTTCCTCTACTGCTCGTCTAAAGGGTGTACCATGAGTATATTTCGTGCCATTAAAATAGCTATTAAATAAATCTGTATGACTGTCAAAATGAACCATCCCAATAGGCCCTTTTTTTGCTACTGCACGTAAAACAGGTAAAGATACAAGATGGTCACCACCTACGGTCAGTGGCTTTATACCAGCAGCCATGACTGTGTCATAGAATTTGGTAATTCGGTCCATTGAGTCGTGGATATCCGCAGGATTAGGCCCAACATCTCCTAAATCTGCAATATTTTTTATTTCAAACGGACGTGTTCCAAAAACTGGATGCTGCGCTCTAATCATAGTTGACGCATCTCTCACTTGTCTTGGGCCATGACGCGGACCGGGTCTATTAGTCGTTCCACTATCCCAAGGCACCCCTATTAAACCGATATCAACATCATCAAAACGCGAGTGGTCAACTGGTACATTTGGTAATCGCATAAATGTTGGCACTCCGGCGAACCTTGGCAGATCAAATCCGGATACAGGTTTAAAGAAAGAATCTGGCACTGAATATTCCTTTATCTGACTTCTACGTCACTTAGTTACACACTATATTTTTCTGTAATATTACTAAAATATAAAACGGTACGCCAAATCAATTTATATTTAGAAAAAAGTGATTAAAAATTTACATTGAAAGCAACTTGTCAAGCGCCAATAAAATAGCACGAGGACCTTGGGTGAGCCCACCTTTGGGACCTAATACACTCGAATTCTGTTGCCAAGAATATATATCAAAGTGAATATATTTTTCCGGATTCTTTACAAATCTCCTCAAAAAAAGTGCCGCGGTAATTGATCCGGCAAATCCTCCAGCTGGAGCATTATCAAGATCGGCAATTTGAGGTTCAATGAGCTTATCGTACGGATCCCAAAAAGGCATTCGCCACACGGGGTCCATCGCCGCTATCGAAGCTTCAGATATCGCAGTAGCGTCACTATCGAGGCCTGCGTAGAAAGGTGCAAGATCAGCACCCAATGCAATTCTGGCAGCACCAGTTAAAGTTGCCATTGATATTATTAGATGAGGGTCATCCTCTGATGCATAACTCAGCGCATCTGCCAAAATTAGTCTGCCCTCTGCATCTGTATTGTTAATTTCGACACTCACTCCTTTCCTGGAGTTTAGTATGTCACCAGGCCGAAACGCGGTTCCTGCGATAGAATTTTCAACTGCCGGAATTAAGACACGAAGCTGAAGATTTATATCTAGGCCCATAATTGCTCTTGCTAATGCCAATACATTTGCAGCACCACCCATATCCTTTTTCATAAGGCCCATAGAATTTCCTGGCTTAATATTCAGGCCACCCGTATCAAAGCATACTCCTTTACCCACCAAAGTAAGTTTAGGACCACTAATGCCAATTTTTAAATCTATAAGTTTTGGTGTGTTTTCTGATGCAGCGCCTACAGCATGTATCATTGGAAAATTCTTTTCAATCAAGTCATCACCGGAGACGACTTCAACTTTAGCGTTGAATTCATCAGCCAATTCTCTAGCTGATTTTTCAAGTTCTAACGGTCCCAAATGGTTAGCAGGGGTGTTTATTAGGTCACGTGCCAAAACCTCACCAGCTAAAACCGCCTCTATCCAGGTGGTATCTACATCAATTGGCCTTAAAAGTTTTACGCCACCAACCTCTGAACTGCTCTTATAATTTGTAAAATTATACTGAGACATAAGCCAGCCTAAAACCTCAAGTTTGGGGTTCTCTAGAGGAATATCACTTACTATCTTATAACACCCTTCGGGAAGCTTTTTAGCGGCGGCTGCAAGAAAAAACCTTCCTGAATTTCTATTATCACTAGAGCCACAACCAAGAAGCGCAACTGGCTTCTTATTTTTTAACGGGCAAATTAATGCTTGCGCCAATTTACCCGAGAAGAAATGGAGCTTACACCAATCTTTTACCTCATCCCCCAGCTCAACCATTAAGTCTTCAAAAATCTCTGGGGTGCAAATATATGTATCTATTGCATTATCGGAATTCTCAGCAAACCCAAACTTCATATTCCACCCCGTATCAATCTATTTAACATAAAGGTCCGACTTAACATTATTGTAACAAGAAAAATAGGCCCAGACTTGTTTGGCTTATTGCCAATTAATTAATGCAAACGGAAGCTGTAGAAATCTGCTTAAATTTATGAGCACACGTCTGTTCAAAAATGGGCCAGATTTCAATCAATCACCTTTTTTAAGACAGCGCTGAGCCAAGACTTCTGCAATTTGAACCGCGTTGAGGGCGGCGCCCTTTCTTAGATTATCAGATACACACCATAAATTGAGCCCATTCTCAATTGTACTATCCTGACGTATTCTACTAATAAATGTGGCAAAGTCCCCTACACATTCAACAGGTGTGGTGTATCCACCATTTTCACGTTTATCTACGACCATGATACCCGGTGCTTCACGGAGTATATTTCTAGCCTCGTCCTCGTCCAGAAACTCTTCAAACTCTAAATTTACTGCCTCACTATGGCCAACGAACACCGGCACTCGCACACATGTCGCAGACACTTTTATTTTTGGATCGATAATTTTTTTGGTTTCCGCAACCATTTTCCACTCTTCTCTGGTGGTACCGTCTTCCATGAAACTATCAATATGAGGAATTACGTTAAATGCGATTTGTTTAGTGAACGCTTCCGGGGAGACATCTTTGACGGGATTATATATCGCTTTCGTTTGCTCCCAGAGCTCATCCATTCCACTTTTCCCCGCACCAGAAACCGATTGATACGTACTTACTACAACTCTTTTTATTCCCGCTCTATCATGCAAAGGTTTTAGAGCCACAACCATCTGCGCAGTGGAGCAATTAGGGTTAGCTATTATATTTTTCTTGGCATAGTCATGAATGGCATGACTGTTCACCTCTGGAACAATAAGCGGAACATCAGGGTCATATCGATACAGCGAACTGTTATCAATAACAACGCAGCCAGCTGATGCAGCCCTTGGGGCATGCTTTTTGGTTCCGTCTGACCCAATTGCAAATAAAGCAAGGTCCCAACCTGAGAAATCGAAAGTTTCTAAATCTTTTGTGACTAGAGTATTATCGCCAAAGCTTACTTCAGTGCCCAATGACCTGCGGCTCGCCAAAACGGCGATTTCATCCACTTGAAATTGGCGTTCATAAAGGATGCTCAACATCTCGCGCCCAACGTTACCAGTGGCACCAACGACGACAACTCTGTAACCCATACCAAATTTCCCTAAGCTTAACTAAAAATTTAAAAATTAATTTTTCAGCCCTTTCGCTGAATCTTTTATCGACGCATACTGGCCAGAGACACGATATCTCCAAAGATACTCGGGCAAGACAGTTTCCATAGCAGTCGGCCGAATTTCTAAATCTGATAAGTCGTTTGCGTCTGTTGATACAATATTATCCCTTTGGAGATTTTTTACCTGATCTTGCGTTAATATGTTATTTGGGAATAGACCAAAAGTGATAGCTTTAAGTAAGTCTAGAGATTTCCCCATAACACCTGCCACAAAAAATGGCACCTTCAACATTAAGCGCCTTCTTTGGATGACGCCTAGCATGCGCTTCATTAATTCAGAAAAAGTCTCAATTTTTGGTCCACCTAATTCATAAATCCCAGAAACAGAACGATCTGAAAGTGCCTTTTCAGCTGCAAACGCTACATCCCCAACATAAACTGGTTGGAACTTAGTATGAGCCCCCACTAAAGGTAAAAATGGGGATAAAGTTGCCATTTGTGCAAATCGGTTAAAAAATTGATCTTCTGGTCCAAATATAATTGAAGGTCTTAGAATTGTTGCATCCGGAAAATACTTCAGTACCGAAGCTTCTCCCAATGCTTTTGTTCTTGCATAATTACTTGACGAAGCTTCATTGGATCCAATTGCTGATATCTGAACAAAGTTTGCCACCCCGTTCTCTGATGAAATTTTGGCGACACGCTCTGCACCTAATGCTTGAACATCTTTAAACGTATTTTTACCAATTTCCGATAATATTCCAACGCAGTTCACAACTGCATTAGCACCAATAATTACTTTTATAACAGAGGCATCATCTCTGATATTACAAAGTACAGGCTCAACTTGGCCAACAGCACCGTATTGCCTAACAAACAGCGCCTCGTTGGGACGCCTAACTGCAACTCTTACACGCCAACCTTGCTTAGCCATTCGTTGTGCTACATAACGACCAACAAAACCAGATCCACCAAAAATGGTAACTAGTTTCGACATTCAGCTCTCCATTTTAAACTTCGCGCATTGCTTACAACTTGTGGTTCGTCGACACAAGCCGTGTAATAGGAAATTTAATTTTAAACATGCTCAAACAAAAGTTAGTGGCACGCCTTACCTAACACTTTTAATCTCCAATAATTATATGGGAGAGGCGTTAAAAATCCTGCTGCAAGCATAAAGGGTATTACCCACCAAGTAAGAGTAGCACCACCGGTTAAGATTACGTCTGTTATATTCATGGCAGCTTCCATCGCTATCATTGAAATTAGTGACATACCAATTGCAGTTTTGAAGGCATTACTTAGTTCCATTTGCCTCCATAAAATGACCGTCTCTAATATTATTGAGGTAATCAAGCCATTTATTATCGCGAGGGTCATAATCGCCATCACTGGCCATTCAATTCCCGAAAATTGAAAAAATGCAATTGTCCCAAAATCACCTATGGAGCAGCCAATCAAGCACCACATCGTATTATAGGATGATCGTCGCCATGTATGCTTACAACGCCAATTTATTCCAGTTATATTGCTGATTTCAACCAATTTACGCTCCTTAGATTATGTGATAAACCTTCCAGTAAGGGTAAAGTAAAGGGCAAAATATGAATATTGGAGAGGCTGCTAAAAAATCTGGGCTCACCGTAAAAACAGTTAGATATTACGATGAAATAAATTTAATTAAGCCTATGAAAAATAAAGCTACTAATTACCGCCAATACACTGACGCTGAATTGGCTAAATTACAATTCATCGGAAAAGCGCGACGTTTTAATTTTAGCATCAAAGAGTGCAAAGAACTTCTCTCATTATATGAAAATCAAAATCGTAGTAGCAAAGAAGTGCGAAATCTTACTCTTATTAAAATTGCAGAAATCGATTTTAAATTAAATGAACTAGAAAACTTACGTACACAACTTTCACACCTAGTTAGTTGCTGCAAAGGGAACGAACGACCCGAGTGCCCCATAATTGACGAACTGTCTAATAGCGATTTAAACTAAACCTTGTTTCTTTGGGTAGGACCAACATTTTCCACTCCCCACCCAAAGATCTGCACTTCATCCCAAGCTGGTCGCTTCCCTTGAAGTGGCTCTTACTAAAGGTAGCTCTTTCGGCGGAAAGTCAAAAACTTTTTACAATTTCTGTACTACAGCACTTCTTCAAACAATGCCCGTACATTCGTCTCGTTTAATTCTACAGGATTGCCGCCACAACTTGGGTCACTTAAAGCACCTTTTACAAGCTTTTCTAAATCTGGGCTCTCAACGCCTAAATCACCTAGCTTTGAAGGAATATCAAGTGACGCATTAAACTGATCGACAAAAGTCTTAAAACCTGAAAAACCATTTTTAATACCCAGGTAACCTGAAACTGAGTCAAAACGCTGCTGAATTTTTAATTCATTCAATCTAAGCACTGCTGGCATGCAAACGGCATTAGTCGTTCCGTGATGTGTATGATGCATAGCGCCAATTGGATGACTGAGCGCATGAATGGCACCAAGTCCTTTTTGAAAAGCTGTTGCACCCATTAATGCCGCTGACATCATATTTGCCCTAGCCTCAACATCGCTTCCGTCCAAGTAAACTTTTTCAAGATTTTCGATGACAAGTCGCATTCCCTCCACTGCGATACCTTGGCTCATTGGATGGTAATGTGGGCTCGAAAATGCCTCTACACAGTGTGCGAATGCATCCAAACCGGTACCAGCAGTTATTGATTTTGGCATTTCAACGGTTAGCTCAGGATCGCAAATTACAACTTTTGGCAGAATTTGCGGATGGAAAATAATTTTCTTCTCGGCAGTAGCAGAATTAGTCAGAACGCTAGCTCTTCCAACTTCAGATCCAGTTCCCGCAGTAGTTGGAACTGCAACAATAGGGAAAATGGCATCTGGCTTTGCACGCGTCCACCAATCAGAAACATCTTCAAAATCCCAAACCGAGCGATCTTGACCAACCATAAAAGCAACTAATTTCCCTAAATCTAAGCCTGAACCTCCTCCAAAGGCTATTACACCATCATGATTTCCTTCTGTAAATGCAGCTATACCAGCATCTAAATTTTTCTCATTAGGGTTTGGGTCAACATTCGAAAAAATAGCTTCGCCCAGACCAGCTTCTTTCATTAACTGCAAAGTTCTGGATGTTATTGGAAGATTACTCAAACCTTTATCAGTAATCAAAAGTGGTTTTTTAATATTTGCTTGATTACAAGCATCAGAAATTTCCCTTATGCGCCCAGCGCCAAATTTTATTTGTGTAGGATATGACCAATTTCCAATTAGTGTCATTGCGTTACTTTCTTTAGATGGTAAGATTTAGGCCTTGTAAGATTGTGATAACCAATGATCGACAGACCACCACCGCTACCCGTATTTTTACAACCAGTCCAACACAGCGCTGGATCAAGGTAATCAGCACGATTTAGAAATACTGTCCCTGTTTCAATTTGATCTGCAATTTTTTCTGCTCGGCCAACGTCCTTTGTCCACAAGCTCGCAGTTAAACCAAATTCACTATCGTTCATTAAAGAAATAGCCTCCTCATCACTGGACACAGGCATAATACAGACAACTGGACCAAAAGTTTCATCTTTCATAATTCGCATATTATGATCAACACCTGTTAAAATTTGTGGTGTCACATAGGTGCCAGCGTCATCATTTTTGAAAACTTCGATATGAGCCGTCGCACCTGACTCTACAGCTTCATTAATTTGTAATCTTACTTCATCAGAAAATCGTTTATTTGCCATAGGCCCAATAGTAGTTTCAGGTTCCAACGGATTACCAAGCTTATAATTTTCGACAATATTTATAGCTTTCTGTAAGAATTTTTCGTAAAGACTCTCAACTACATAAATTCGCTCTATTCCACAGCAACATTGTCCAGAATTAAACATTGCGCCGTCTATTAATGTTTCCACTGCTGCATCTAAATCCGCATCTTCCATAACATACCCAGGATCTTTACCCCCAAGTTCTGTTCCAACAGGCGTAAAAGTTCCAGCTGCTGCTCTCTCCATCTCGATGCCCCCTCGCAAGGAACCAGTAAAATTAACAAAATCAAATGAATTCTCTTCAATAAGACGAGAAGTGGTGCCGTGGTCTAAGTACATATTAATAAATACATCTTTCGGGATACCCACAGAAATGAAAGCGTCAACGAGGCGCTCACCTACTAGGAGGGTTTGGGTTGCATGTTTTAATGCTACGACATTTCCTGCAATTAGAGCAGGAGCAATTGTATTGATTGCCGTCATATAAGGATAATTCCACGGTGCAACGACGAAAACTAATCCATGAGGTATTCGTTTTATATAACGCTTAAAACTAGAATCATTGCTAATCTCAATATCTTGCAACGCTTGTTTAGCTATCTCACTCATATATTGGGCGCGCTCTTTAAACCCTCCAAATTCACCACCATACCTAATTGGCCTCCCCATCATTTGGGCTAGCTCTGGTACTATTTGATCGTTCATTTTGCCTACAGCGTCTACACCTTCCATAACCAACGATATACGTTCAGTTAATGTTCTAGCCGACCAATCTGTTTGTGCCGCTCGCAAGCGCTGAACTTCATCCTTTGCATCTTTTAGCGAAAGAGTATTTCTTTTCGCAAATATTTCACCATCAATCGGTGAAATGCATTTTATTTCAGTCATAATATCACGCTCTTTCAAAGCCTCTTGCTATTTCCCAATCCGTCACAACCCTATCAAATTCTTCCAACTCAACTTCAGCAGCTCTACAATAATGTTTTACGACGTCCTCTCCAAAAGCAGATTTTAGCATTTCAGATTGAGCCAGAGCGAACTTTGCGTCACGCAAATTTTCAGGGATCATTTTTGTGTCCCCCTGGTAAACATCGCCTTTAGCAGGCTCATCTAGCTCTAGCTTATTTTCTATTCCTGCCAATCCAGCAGCAATTTGGGCGGCAATCGCTAAGTAGGGATTCATATCCGAACCACCTATTCTACATTCTATTCTGACACTCTTAGTTCCTGCGCCACACAAGCGAAAACCAGCCGTGCGATTATCTACCGACCAGATAATACGAGTAGGAGCAAATGTTCCTTTGGCAAAACGTTTGTAGCTATTAACATAAGGAGCAAGGAAAAATGTAATATCTGATGTGTAGTTCAAAAGTCCTGCCATATACTGTTTCATCAACAGGCTCATTCCCAATTTATCATTAGGGTCATAGAATGCATTTTTACCGTTTTTCCACATTGACTGGTGAACGTGTGACGAAGAACCCACCTTGTCGTGATGCCACTTTGGTAGGAAAGTAACAGCATGCCCCTTACTCCACGCAATTTCCTTTACAGCGTGTTTGGCAATTGTATGATACTCAGCGGTATTAAGTGCATTCGCATATTTTATATTCAGCTCTTCCTGACCCGTTTCTGCCTCACCCTTCGAATTTTCGACCGGTATACCAGCATCCCATAAACAGTTGCGAACAGGGCGCATGATATGTTCTTCTTTTGTAGTTTGAAGGATATGATAGTCCTCATTGTAAGCGCTAATGGGCTTTAGCTCTCGAAAACCATCTTCCTGTATCTCTTTGAAACTTTTCTCAAAAAGAAAAAATTCTAATTCTGTAGCCATCATGGGATCAAGGCCGATTTTTTCAAGACGCTTAATCTGCTTCTTTAGAATAGCTCGGGGTGAATGACTTACTTCCTCATGTGTGTGATGATCAAGGACATCACAGATGACCATAGCGGTCCCATCCAACCATGGGGTACTACGTAGGGTACTAAGGTCTGGCTTCATCGTATAGTCGCCATAACCATCTTCCCAACTCGTAGATGCATACCCATCTGGTGTGCCCATCTCTATATCCGTAGCTAACAAATAATCGCAACAATGGGTCTCTTTATATCCATCAGAAATGAAGTGTTTCGCGTGGAATCTTTTACCCATCAGCCTTCCTTGCATATCCACCAAACACACAAGCACAGTATCAATACTGCCGTCATCAACGGCCAACTCCAGATCTTTAAATGTTAAATTTCCGGTCATTATAATTCTTCCCTATTGGAGAGCGCCCCAAGCTTCAGGCCGCTCATTTATTAATTTTTACTCAACTTAGTTACTAGACCTCCATGCCTGGGTACGCCTCAAAACCCCTTTGGATAAAATAAGATGTATGACCCGGGCAAATATATTTGTATAAAAAATCATCATACCCATCGCAGCGGCGGGAGCAATATCACCAGCATCATCCATATTTAATACGGCAATTGAAGCTAATGAAGTTTTGGGCGAGTAGAGAAAAACAACTGCAGAAACTGTAGTCATTGCATTAACGAATAAGTAGATAGCAATATCCAGGATTGCTGGCAGACACACGGGCACCGTCACTCTAGAAAACAGTTTAAATGTGGGTTGTTTCAAAGATGCTGAGACAGATTCAAACTCACTGTCCATTTGCTTGAGAGCAGTAACGGCCGTAAGATGTGAAACCGTGTAAAAATGTGTAACAGTACAGATGACAAGAATGGCCATTGTTCCATATACTATATGCAAAGGATTTTCCGGATTATTAAAAAAGAATATATAGGCAAGCCCTAACACCATACCTGGTATCGCCATTGGTAACATTGCAAACATCTGAAATATCGCTCTACCAGTTTTAAATCCGCTTGATTTTTCAACTAAATAAGCTCCAAAAAATATTACGCACGTACCTATTAAAGCTGTCAATAAAGCCATTTTGATTGAGTTATAATAGGCACCCCAACCGCCACCATCCATTTTATCGAACTGATAATTATTTAAACTTAAACTTAGATCATATGGCCAGAACTTGATTAGGGCAGCAAACTGGCAAATACCCAACATGCCAATTATAAATAATCCAACAAGTCCACAATAAATAGTAAAGATTATGTCAGCTCTCGAACTTGGTTTGGGATTAAATGGAACGGACCTAGCAGTGAGCAAAGCCACTTGTTTACTTTGGACAACCCGGTCTATTGCAAAAGCTAAAATTGCCGGAATTATTAGAACTACTGATACAACTGCCCCCATCTCAAAGTTCTGTTGACCTATAACTTGTTTATAAATGTCCACAGCCAAAACGTTAAATTGACCACCGATTACCTTAGGCAACCCAAAGTCCGTAATTACTAGGTTAAATACAACGAAAGCTGCTGAGATTATACCGTACCTTGCCCCAGGTATAGTAACGGTCCAGAAGGTTTTCCAAGCCGACGCTTTTAAAGAAATAGCAGCTTCATAAAGACGAGCATCAGAAATAGCTAATGCAGTAGATATGATTAAAAATGCGTGTGGAAAGGTGAAAAATACTGATCCTATGATTATACCAATAGGACCGTAAATACTTGCCCCGAATAATAAGCCTTTAATTACACCCTGTGCCCCAAAAAGATAGACAAGAGCAATCCCGGGGAGAAGTGACGGGACAAGTATCGGAGCCATTGCGATAAGCCTAAAAAAGCCCTTGAACCGCATACAGCTTCTATTCAGTGCATACGCAAACCAGAACGCTAAGATTACTGTGATTACTGTACTAATTATCGCAATAAATATCGAATTCTGAATTGATTTAAACAAAGCTGGAGTAGAGAAATAATTTATAAAATTCGATAAACCAGTTGACCTAACAGGCCGTAACTGTACGCGGCGAAAAGTATTACTATCCAATTCTTGCCAATCAGTCCCGGTCATTAATTTAGAACCCACTAGGAATCGCCCCTGACCATCAACATTCCGAATACGATACATAACTGGGCTGCGAAAACTGAAGTCTGGAAAAAATATTGTAACGCCCAGTCGGCCGCCAGAACCTGTACTTAATTCCTCATCCGTGATAGCCTTTAAATCTTTATTTAAATTTTGAAGGCTTGCAATTTCAGGAGAAAATTGACCCGCGTCATCACTAATTTGGACTTCGAATTTTGATAAATCATATTGAAAAGTCGAAAAGGATTTCGAGAACATTGAATAAAGAGGAAATACCAAGCTAATTACAAGGTAGAGAGCAATAACAATCATACCTCCACGCATTATTATATCGTCTCGACTGAGTTTAGCTTTTACTAACCCTTTGGGTTTGACTACTGTATTTCCTATATTAGCCGAATTCATATTCAGGCCGCTTGAACATCAAAAGCCAAAATGCTTTCAGAGGGTAATTCAATCCACAAAATTTGGTTTGGCTCTATAGCCAATCTTCTGACTGCGTTTACTGAGAAATCTGCTGTAACCAATGCCTCTGGAAATTCATCGCTCTTCAACTTGCAACGCCAAAATGAACCCAAAAACTCCATTTCTACCAGCTGAGCAGAAAACACATTCTTGCCTGACTTTGCTGGAAGCTTAGCGCCCAATGGTATTATATCCTCCGGCCTGATGGTTATTGAGACTTCACGACCTTGAGAAAACCGATGCTCCACCATATTTAATTCAGTATTGCCAATTTTGACCAAACTTTTGCCACTTATTGTGCCCCTGAATTGCGTCATTTCCCCGATGAAATCTGCAACAAACAAGGTCTCTGGCTTACAGTAAACTTCATTGGGCGTACCTATTTGCTCTACTTTTCCTTCATTCATGACAACAATACGATCGGCCATAGACAGAGCTTCTTCCTGATCGTGAGTAACCATTATGGTTGTAACGCCAAGTTTCTGCTGAAGAGTTTTTATCTCATGTCTCAAATAAACGCGTACTTTCGCATCCAACGCGGACAGTGGCTCATCAAGTAACAACAGACCTGGGCCAGAAGCTATTGCTCTTGCCAAAGCGATCCGTTGCTGTTGACCACCAGAAAGTTGAGCAGGATATTTAGGACCTTGTTCTGGAAGTCCGATTAGATCTAATAACTCCGAAACCCGTTCATTAATTTCACTTTTAGAACGCCCAGTATTTTCAAGCCCGAATGCTATATTTTTCTCAATAGTAAGATTGGGAAATAAAGCATATGATTGAAAAACAATTCCATAGTCACGCTCAGAGGCGGGAAAATTAGAAATATCTTTTCCACCTTGCACTACTGCCCCACTTGTTTGCAGATCTAATCCAGCTATTGCTCGTAAAAGAGTTGTTTTTCCACATCCCGAAGGCCCCAAGAAACAGACAAATTCTCCCTCTTTTATATCTAAAGATACATCCTTAAGAGCCGTAAAGCTTCCAAATGATTTCCAAAGATTTTTTATTGAGAGATACGAGGATTGCGGGTCTTTAATGCCTTCCAAGATATATTCCTTAAATTTATATTATTATTAATCCATAAATTTAGACAACAAAAAAGTCAGGCAGTAGAAATTTACTGCCTGACTAAAATTTATTATTTAGGATCAGACTTGCCGTCGTAGCGTGACTGCCATTCTTTCAAAATACGCGCTCTATTGTTTGCCGCAAATTCGAAATCATTCGGAATCATCGCCTCAATTAATCCTTCAGGAAAATGCTCAACCGGTTTTGCTACGCCAGGATAGGCAACAACTGCATAACCTTGGTTGTACATTTCATTAGCTTCCTTGGTTACTGAAAAATCTACAAGCTTCTGTGCCGCTTCCAGTTTAGATGTTCCAGCGACAATAGCGGTAGCTTCCATATCCCAACCAACCCCTTCAGACGGAACAATAATGTCTAATGGAGCACCAGCTGCCTTCGATTTCGCACCGCGGAAAGCAAATGAAATCCCAATTGGAATTTCCCCAGCAGCGGCTAATTTACAGGGCTTTGAGCCTGAGTGAGTATACCTTGCGATATTTTCATGAAGGGCATCCATATACTCCCAACCACCTTCTTCGCCAAACAACTGAAGCCAACTAGATACATCTAGAAATCCTGTGCCAGATGAGTTTGGATTTGGCATAATCAAATGGCCTGCGTACTGAGCATCCGTCAAATCTTTCCAAGAGGTTGGTGGTGTTAGTCCAGCTTTTCCCGCCTCGACAGTATTATAGCAAACTGCAGCAACCCATGCATCCATTCCAACCCAAGCAGGTGGATTATCACCATCAACAAATTTACTATCCAACTTTTCTACACCAGCTGGAGCGTAAGGCTCTAACATTCCCTCTGATTTGAGCAGAAGCAGCGAAGTACCTGCCAGACCCCAGACAACATCCGCTTGCGGATTGTTTTTTTCAGCCAATAGTTTTGCTGTTATAATCCCTGTAGAATCTCTAACCCAGTTAATTTTAATATCTGGATGACTTTCGTTAAATTTAGCAGCATATCTAGAAAGATCTTCAGCCTCTACAGCAGTGTAAACAGTGAGCTCTGTATCCGCAAATACGGATGTAGCTAACAATGATCCAACCGTTAACGATTTAAAAAATCCAAAGTTAAATTTCATTTTGTACCCCCAATGTGGTTTAGTTGTTTATTCTTCAAAATGCGTAATATTCTAAAGATTAGGATATGATCGCATGATTCTGTAACAAAAAAAAAAATTATTTCATTTTTCTTGATTTTTTTGATCTAGCCATCGCACATTTATTTAAGAAGTCTTCATCAAATGGATCAACCTTACCGAACCTATTAGGCTTAAATGACGAACTATAAAGATCAGATTTACCGTCTAAAATAATTTCAGAAATAATAGATCCTATTCCGCCGGACAAACTAACACCCGAACCACAGTCCCCAGCTGCTACATATAACCCATCAATTTCTGCAATAGGACCTAAAATAATTTCTCCATCTGGAGTATATGAAGAGAGACCACTGATATAGCTAGAAAAATTTGCACTTTCTATTTTGGGGAAAAACCGAGAAAGATCAGAGTAAGAATTCAGTAATATGTCCCAGTGATCTTCGCCAAGCGTGGGAGAGAAATATTGTAAGTCCTCTGGTAGTTTTCTTGCATCAAAAACGGCACATTCATTCTCCTGAACACCAAGCAATAAGCCTCCCAATTCTGGACGTGTATACGCAGAAACATCAGGCATAATTGTAATTGAACCCGCACTACCATAATCAGGATCGGGCTCAGTTAGCCAGTAATGGCTACGAACGGGAGCCGTAGCAATTGGCACCTTGATCGTAGATGCAAATAAGGAGGTCCAAACACCCCCAGCAAGTATCAAATTAGGGGAAAAAATTTTTCCATCCGCAGTATCAATTCCACAAATTTTAGATCTATCAATTATGACCTCTGTGGCGGCTAAGTTGGAACTGAACTTAACACCATTATTCTTTGCCGCTTTGAGATAATGCCAGGTCAGACGATAGCTATCGAGATAGCCATCTGAAGGGAAAAATGCAGCCTGTTGAATTTCTTCTTGATTCAACCAAGGGGCCATTTTATTTATATCTCGATCATTCGGTACTGACACATCTACATCGAAAAGAGACGCCGTCTCGATCATAGAATTCAATTCAGAAACTCTTTCTTTAGATGACGCTAAGCGCAAACTTCCCGTTTTATGATACTCTACAGTCTCTCCGAGCTCCTGCTCTAATTGCGAAATCACTTCGACAGTTTTTTTTGCTAAAGGGATATTTGACTTTTTAGTAGATCCCTGCAGCACTAATCCAGCGGAGCGACTAGAGGCACCACTTGCAAAGTCATTTCTTTCTAATACCAGAATAGTATCATTTGACTTTTTAGAAATATGATAGGCAATTGATGCACCCAAAATGCCACCACCAACAATTATATGATCAAAGAAGTTCAACTTTTATGGCCTCACTCTCTGCCCAAATTTAATGATCAAAAACAATTACGCCTCTTCCTGGTTTTCCCTCCAACATGTCACTGAGCGCAATATTTATCTCCCTGAGATGGTACCGCCGATTAACCATTAAATCGATCGGTAGTTTTCCCTCAAGGAATTTTTCACCATAAAGAGCAAAATCCCTGTGGGTGCAAGCAGAACCATATATCGAACCGGATATTGTTTTTTCTGCTCTAGTTATGGCAGTAGTTTTTAGATTAATTGTCGCGTCCTCGCTGTCCAAACCGACAAAAGTTACAGTACCACCTGAACAGCAATAATCAATCGCATCAGATTGCAATTCTCTTTTACCCACTGCCTCAAATACATGATCAGCACCCACACCCGTTAGCTCCATTAGTTTTTTAGAAATATCTTCATTCTGCTTCGAAACAAGAAAATCCGTAGCACCCAATTCTATTGCAAGGTTTCGCGCACTAATATTTTGATCAATACAGATAACTTGTGAGGCTCCTTTAAATTTAGCCGCCATCACTACTGATAAACCAACACCTCCCGCCCCTATTACAACTACTGTTTCCCCGTTTTGCACCTTGGCTCGATTTAAGACAGCACCAACACCAGTCGTTACAGCACAACCAAGAAGCGCAGCAATTTCAAAGGGAATAGATTTATCTACTGGCACGCAACATACTTCAGGTACCACAACATTTTCAGACCAACATCCAAGTGAACCAAGCTGCCGAACTGGCCCCTCTGAATTAGAAAATCGACAAGAGCCATCCAATAGTGTTCCATTGCCAACTGGCGTTTGATAGGCTTTGCATAAATGTGTTTTCTCACGAACACATTGATAACATTTTCCGCAGTATGGCAGCCAGCTGAGGACAACGTGATCGCCCACACTCACGTTGTTTACTTCCTTCCCAATAGAAGTGACAAGACCTGCACCTTCATGGCCCAGAACGCATGGCATTATCTGGTTAGCCTGACCACTAATCACATGAACATCAGAATGACAAACACCGGCAGCTCCCATTTGAACAAAAACTTCTTTTGGTCCTGGAGCCGCTAAATTTAAATTCTCCACAACTAGATCTGAATTTGTTTCATAAAGAACAGCTGCTTCAGTGTTTTTAATCATAAGATTTCAAGCTCAACTATTAATTTAATGGAGCGTATATTATTTTAATTGTGGCACAATAAAATATATCGGTTTTACAAATAGGCCGGGTTTACCGTGTTCGGTAATAGCGTTTCAATTGCGGACAAAATATCAAAGATCTTAATATCTTTAAATTGTTTCAAATTTGGCTTGTATGGCGGCATATTTGTGCATTCCAGCAACAGAGCTCGCGTATTTTCATTACAAGCATGCTTAAAAACTGTAAGCAATTCACCTGCTACTTTTGCCTCATCAAACATCACCATGTCTTCAAAGATAACTTTGTGAAAATAACTGGAATTTCCCAGGCCACATATGCACTTAGAAAACTTCCAAAGTGCTCTCGGCAAATGCTTGGTACAGAGTTTATCTGCAGCAATAGTTAAAATTACAACTTGCTCAGGCGAATAAATTTTACTCATATCAGCCAGTTGATTAATTGATGATACCACAACAGGAATATCTAAGTTTTCTTGAAGTTCTTTCTGAAATGGAGCTAAGAAACCACACGAAGTTATCAGCATATCACCTGTCGCAGATTGCGCGGCGTCCAAAAAGGGAGTGATATCAATATTTTCCGGTCGAGATGTCACTACCTTATTTGCTGTAGCGCCCTCGACTATTAAATGCTGAGGTGGTTCAATAAATGTTTTCTTACATCCAATATCGCCAGGAATTCGCAAAAATTTTGTATCAAGCTGGAGTATACTGACACGACCCAAGACTTTAATTCCGCTGACGTATATTTTCTGGTAGCCATGTAGCTAACTCTGGAAAAATGACTAAGATCACAACCATTAACAACATTAACGCGACCATTGGAATAGCGGTCTTAGCAATGTAACCAATTTCATGTTTCGTCATACCCTGCAAAACAAAAAGGTTAAAACCGATTGGGGGAGTAACCTGCGCTGTTTCGATTACAACAACTAAGAAAATACCAAACCAAATCAGATCAATTCCAGCTGTCCTGATCATTGGCTCCACTATTGCCATAGTGAGAACAACAGATGATAACCCATCCATAAACATACCCAGAATTAAATAAAAAACTGTAAGCACTGCAATCAGAGCTACCGGTGATAAATTATAACTCTCTATTAGCTCGGCCATGGCTCTTGGCAAACCGGTGAAGCCCATAGATAAGGATAAAAATGCAGCACCCATGAGAATTAAGGCAATCATGGCAGATGTCTTAGTGGCTCCCATAAGGCTAACTGAAAATGTTGACCAATTAAGAGACCCCTGGGCTGCCGACAATATCAATGCTCCAACTACTCCAACTGCGGCAGCTTCTGTAGCCGTAGCAAATCCTAAATACATTGACCCTATGACAACACCGACCAAACCCATTACTGGCACAAGAAATAGACTTTCCTTTATCATCTTAGAAAAAGACATAGAGGGCTCTTTTTGTGGCCGATCGCCGGTTCCAAAAAAATGCCAAAAAACTATGTATGTCATAAATAAACCGGCCAGAACTAGTCCCGGGAAAACACCAGCCATAAACAATTTAGTTATACTCTCATTAATTGTTACACCATAAACAATCAAAGTTAAGGAAGGTGGTATCATTAGGCCGAGTGTCGCCGCTCCTGCCAACGTACCAATAATCATGTATTCTGGATATCCCCTACTACGAAGTTCAGGGATAGACATTTTTCCTACCATATTTAAAGTTGCAGCAGAAGATCCAGAAACCGCAGCAAATATGGTACATCCTGCTATATTTGTATGCAGTAAGCCGCCAGGTAAAAACCGCATCCAGGGCGATAGTCCTCGAAACATATCTTCTGACAATCTTGTTCGAAATAGTATTTCCCCCATCCAAATAAAAAGTGGTAAAGCCGTAAGGGTCCAACTACTTGCTCCCGTCCAAATGGTAGTAATCATTGCATCGCCAGCTGGGCGGGTTGTGAATAGTTCCATACCCACCCAAGCGACACCCATTAGCGCCAACCCAACCCAAACAGAGCTGCCTAGAAGCAGAAATAAAACGAACAAAAAAATGATTATGGCATAAAGTTCTGTCATTCTATTGCTTCCCGAAAAATACGCGTTTCTCTGTAAGCCAGTAAACGAAAAAGGTGATCCCAAATTGCAACCGCTAGCAAAATTGTTCCCACGGACATTGCTATTTGTGGAAGCCATACAGGTGTATAAACCAATTCAGAGGTCGTTTTTGACCAAGTTGTGCCCCACTCCCAAGGCCATTGACCAATCATAGAAAAAATAGAAAGCAACCATTCAGGAACTTGATCTAAGCCTTGTGTCCTATCGTTCAAAATTTCAGATAGAAAATTTGTTTTGACTGCATATCGCGCAAAGTATGTAGCAGTCCAAGCCGAAACAAGCATAGCAAATGCATCTAACCAAAACTTTAAAAAATTGTTTATATTGAGAAAAATAGAGACACGAATATGGGAACCCTGGGTTAAGGCGAAAGCCAGAGCAAAAAAGGATGTACATGCCATCGCATATCCAGCAAACTCTGTTCCTCCGGGAAAGATCGTATTAGTCCAACGCGCAACCATCTGACCAACAATCAAAAGTAGAATTACAATCATAAAAATTGCAGACAAAATACCAAACCCCAAATAGACTTTATCCAATAACGGCCAAATTGGAGACATTAATCTTTTTGCTTTAGTAGGATAAAAAAGACAAAAGAGCGCAAATAGCGTTGGCAAGATAAAGAGCCAGAACCACAAAGGGAGCCCAAATAAAGGCTGCCAATCTCTCATTTTCTGCCTCCTTTTAAAATGCCCCGCATTTAGCGGGGCAATTTATATTAGCTTAATTTGATTTGTAAGCATCCAGTATTGCTTGACCATCTGCTCCCGCTGATGCCAACCAATCTGAAGTCATCTTTGCTCCAATCGCCTGGAGTTCAGCCAAAAATTCTGGACTTGCATCTTCTACAGCCATTCCATTTGCTTCAAGCTGCTCAAAATACCAATTCGCTAATTCAGCAGATTTAGCAGAGCATGCTGCTCCAGTTTCATCTGCAGCTTTTTGGATGGCGCCCCTCATATCAGAATTCAAACCTTCCCAAACACCCTTATTAACCATTACGTAGTTACGAGGTAACCAAGCATTAACTTTATAATAGTGTGATAAATGCTCCCATACCTTTCTATCGTATCCGGTAGATCCAGATGAAATAAATGATTCTGCCACTCCAGTCGCCAATGCCTGCGAAAGTTCAGCAGCCTCAACTTGCACTGGAACCATTCCTAACTCTTCGGCAAAAGTCGCGGTTGCAGAGTTGTAAGAGCGAAACTTCACACCCTGGGTATCTTTTGAGGAATTAACCGCTTTGTTGAAATAAAAACCTTGGCCTGGCCATGGGCACGTATAAAGAGCCACGAGGTTCAAATCGGATAATTGTGAATTTACTTTATCCTTGGCGGCTGCCCATAGCTTATTGTTAGCTTCATAAGTCGTGGCAAGAAACGGCAGGTTATCCCATCCCAAAAGCGGAGCTTCATTAGCATGAGCTGACATAAACCGTTCGCCAATAGGGGCTTGCCCCGTTTGTATGGCTCTTTTTATCTCACCGCCCTTAAACAAGGATCCACCAGGATGAACCGTAATATTTATCCCTCCGCTGGTATAATCGCGGACTTTGTCAGCAAAAACTACGCCCATTTCTGAATGAAAGTTGGTGGCGGAATAGGCCATTGGCATATCCCAGTCCTCTGCTATTGAGGCACCTGCTATAAATGTACCGCAAACAACAGCAGCGGCTAAATTCTTAATTTCCATTAATTCCTCCCAATTTTTGTTATGTTGCAGATCGCTTAGGCATATTCATTTGGGTCAAAAAACGATAATTGAATATTTGGCTCTCGTTCATCTAGCAACTGAGCTATGATACGACCTGTTTTAGCACCACCTGTCAAGCCCACATGCTGATGCCCAAATCCAACAAATACATTTTTAAAGTTTTTGACTCGACCTATTAACGGAAGACTATTAGCTGTTGTTGGACGATGACCCAACCACTCTGTAATATGATCATATTGTATATCAGCAAAAAGTTTTTGAGCATTTTTCTTTAATAACTCTACCGGTGCTTTAGATGCTCCAGCCTTCAATCCACCGAATTCTACAAGTCCAGCTAATCTAATTCTCCCATCCATCGGAGTTACCACAAATTTTCCAGAGGAAACCATCATTGAATTTTGGGGCATTTTTGAGGGGTTTATAAGCTCAATATGGTACCCGCGTTCACTTTCAAAAGGTATATTGAGACCAAGCCTTTTAGATAAACCTCCAGACCATGGTCCTAGTGTAAAAATTACATGGTCTGCCTTATGCACTCCATTGTCCGTCTCCAAACCAACGATCATTGAATCTTTTTGCTGAAAACTTTTTATATTCGCTTGAACTATTTCTCCGTTATTATTCTCAAAATATTTTGCAAGTTCTTTTATATATTCGCCAGGATCACTAATTTTACCATGGTTACGGTTAACCACTATCACTTTGAATGCATCTTTATAGATTGGATCAACGCTTTGTAGTGCTTCCCCTTTTAAAATATCAAAATCATGCTTGAATTTACTACGTATGTCCCATGCGAAACGATCTTTCTCGAAAGCTTCTTCTGTATCATAGCCAAACAAATAATCAGTAGTTTGGATATATTTTTCCGCTCCAGTTCCCTTTGCTAAAGATTTATGCTGGTCTACGGTATCATACAACAATTGAGACATTGCAGCAGCATAAGTCTCAACATGCTCAATATTTGTATGCCTTAGATATTTAAAAAGAAAAGGCATTAAGCGGGGTAAATATGAGTATTTTAGGAAAAGTGGCTTATTCGGATCCAGTAACATTCTCGGCGACTTAGAAATTAAGCCTGGAGTTGTTACGGGAATAATAGAACCTGAGGCCAAAACACCAGCGTTCCCATAAGAGGTGCCAGACGCTGGGCCAGTGCGATCAATCAATTTTACCTGGTAACCAAATCTTTGTAACCATATGGCGGCTGACACACCAACTATCCCTGCTCCAGCTACTATTGCTGTTTTCACTGAATTACCCCCTAATAAACGAATTAATATTCACTAACCGTTTGACTAAGTTCCAAATCTATTCACACTCAATTGAAACATAAGTCTGGCTTTTTTCACAAAATAATCCAAGGTAAAAAAATGATTTGGTGGATGATAAAGTTAATCTTTCGTCCAGTTAGGTTAATCTTTCTTTTAACCTTTATATGGGTTGCAATAAGTATTTTAAAAATTGAAAACCCTGCAACAGAGGATGCTGAAGGACTTGCTTGGTGTAAAGAATACAAACCAAACTTATCTTACGAGGAATGTTCTAATGAATTTGGTTATTGAAAGATATTTTAAGGAACTCCTATGAGTTCTGCACCCGTTCAAGATATTGATCTTAAGACCTTTGAAAGTAATCCATATCCAATCCTAGGTTTTTTTCGAACAAACTCACCAATTACTTTTGTGCCACAGCTTAATGCAACGCTGTTCTCAAAGCATCAGGATATTTTCATCTGTGAAAAGAATGTGGAAGTATTTTCATCTGTGCAGCCGAATGGATTAATGACTAAGCTCATGGGGCAGAATATGATGCGAAAAGACGGAGATGCCCACATTAATGAGAGAAAAGCAATTTTCCCAACAGTCTCTCCCAAAATAGTTAAAAATTTTTGGAAGGACCAGTTTGTTGAAAAAACTACTAAAATTATAAAAAAAATTGGTAACAAAAAAGAATTAGAGATTGTTTCTGAATTCTCAACACAAGTATCAGCGGAAGCTTTGAAACTTATCACCGGTTTGAGCAAGATGAAATGGATTGAAATGGATCGGGTGAGCCAAGGGATGATAGACGGTTGCTCTAACTACATCAGCGACCCCGTCGTAACAAAAAATTGTGAAGATTGTACTCGATCGATTGATCTGCACATCGATGCACAGTTGAAAGACCCTAAACTACATAACGCACCGTCTTTGCTTTCCAGTCAACTAAAGGCGGGATTATCTATGGATGCAATACGAGCGAATATAAAACTTGCTATCTCTGGAGGTCAAAATGAACCGCGTGATGCTATTGCGGGAACAATTGGAACCTTACTAGAAAATCATTCCCAGCTGGAATCAATAATATCAGGCTCCAAAACGTGGCTGCAAGCATTCGAGGAATATTCACGGTGGATGTCTCCAATTGGTATGTCTCCCAGACGAATAGCCAAAAATTTTATCTATAAAAATGTTGAGTTTTATGAAAATGACATGATCTTTTTCATGTTCGGGTCTGCAAATCGGGACGAGGCTATATTTCAGAACCCAGATTACTTCGACATCTCACGAGATAATGGCCCATCGATTTCATTTGGTGCTGGACCTCACTTCTGTGCAGGTGCTTGGATATCTAAAACTCTGATCGCAGAAGTAGCACTACCTTTATTTTTCTCACATTTCTCCAATTTATATTTAAAAAAACCAATTAAATTTCAAGGTTGGGCCTTCAGGGGACCCAAGGAGGTTATTTTAGTAAATAGGAATAAATAACTTGCTGAAGATAAAATTATCAAACATATTCCAAATAGAGAATATTATTGGCTCAGGAAAAAATTATGATTATTAGAAGACGTTCATTTCTTAAAGCGGCGTCCTGCCTGCCATTATCACTAGTTTTACCGAGCATAGCGTACACTAAGATTGACTTTGGGACGACAAAGATCACAACAGTCAGTGACGGAAGTATTACACTTCCAGCCGGGTTGACCTTCGACACAATGCCTCAGGCTGAACTTGAGCTGATAATCAATGAATTATCTCTGTCACGAGAACAATTAGTTAGGGAATGTAACGTAACATTGTTGGAAACAGAGAACCGTAAAATTCTATTTGATGTTGGTGCCGGTGTTTACTTTTTGGATGGCATGGGGGCCATCGTAGATAGCTTGGACGAGAGGGGACTTGCGCCTGAAGATATTACTGACGTCATTTTTACTCATGCACATCCAGACCATATCTGGGGTGTCCTAGACGATTTTGATGATTTGTTATTTCCAAATGCCACGTATCATATTGGCAGGACAGAATGGGATTATTGGTGGAATCCAGAAACAGTTAATAGAGTTGATGAGAGCAGAGTAGAGACAGCCGTTGGTGCTAAAACCCGGTTTGAAGCATTACAAGATCAAATAGAATTTTTTGATGATGGAGATGAGCCGATACCAGGTGTACTAGCATTGATGACACCGGGCCACACGCCTGGTCATATGAGTTTTGAAATAGCCAATGGCTCGCAATCTGCTCTTATAGTCGGGGATGCTTTAAATAACCATCATGTTGCATTCAAAAGACCAGACTGGCTAAGTGGACTTGACCAAAATCCGGAAGAGGCAGCTCAAACGAGACAGAAGCTACTAAATCGAATATCAAATGAAGATATGTTGATTATTGGCTTTCATTTACCAAAAGGTGGAATAGGCCGCGTGGCGCAGTCTGGCACTGAGTATTCATTTGTAAATATTTAGCCCTAACTTAAGCTTAAAGATCATAATTTTTTGAAAGTGCATTGATAAGTAATAGTTATCAACGTAACGGTTATTCATGCACCACAGACACAAAACTAAAGGTTAAGATATGTCAGAGACTTCGATTATTAATTCTACTCACATTGATCGTTTGGCGGAACTTGCTGTTAAAACGGGTTTGGCCTTAAGACCGGGTCAGGATTTAATGATCACAGCACCTTTAGAAGCCTTACCACTGGTTAGAAAAATAACTGATTATGCATACAAATCAGGTGCGGGCGTTATTACTCCAATATTTTCAGATCCAGAGATGGTTTTATCACGTTACAGAAATGCACTTGATGCATCGTTTGATAAGGCTGCTAATTGGCTTTACGACGGAATGGGAGCAGCTTTCGACAATGATACTGCAAGACTTGCAATTGTTGGCGATGATCCAATGTTGCTTGCAGATGAAGACCCTCAGAAAGTTGGAAGAGTTAATAAGGCAAACTCTCAGGCATTGACGCCGGCCAGAGAGAGAATTACGCGCTTTGACATAAACTGGAATATCATAGCATGGCCTGGGTTAGCTTGGGCTAAACGCATGTTTCCAGATTTGCCAGACAAAGAAGCTCAAAAGAAACTTTCAGAGGCTATATTCTCAGCTTCGCGCGTTAACATCAATGATCCTATTGGCGCGTGGAGTAAGCATAACGAAAATTTACGAAAACGCTCAGACTGGTTAAACCAGCAAAATTTTGCTTCCCTACATTTTTCAGGACCAGGCACTGACCTTACTGTTGGGCTCGCAGATGATCACGAGTGGATGGGCGGTGCATCTCTAGCAAAAAATGGTGTTATTTGTAATCCAAATATACCGTCAGAAGAGGTTTTTACCACACCGCATTGCCTGAAAGTTGAAGGTACGGTTAGCTCCACAAAACCTCTATCTCATCAAGGAACATTAATTGATAACATCTGTGTAAAATTTGAATCTGGAAGTATTACAGAAGCTCATGCATCCAAAGGTGAAGAAGTGTTATTGAAAGTATTAGACTCTGATGCAGGTGCGAGGCGTTTGGGAGAGGTGGCCTTAGTTCCTCACAGTTCACCAATTTCGCAAAGTGGTCTTTTATTTTATAACACCTTGTTCGATGAAAATGCCGCTAGTCATATCGCGTTGGGTCAGTGTTACTCTAAATGTTTTAAAGATGGCGAAAATCTGAGTAAGGATCAGATCATCTCACGGGGCGGTAATAGCAGTATGATACATATAGACTGGATGATTGGATCTGGTGAAATGAATGTAGATGGTATAAAAACCGATGGAACTGCAGTGCCAGTTTTCCGAAACGGTGAATGGGCTGGATAAGTCAAATTCAAAACATAACTGTAAAGATACGCCGACAAATAAGTGAGGCAACGACTGCTCCTGGCATGGTAATGATATCTTTATCAGCCGTAGCACTTGGCGCGGCGTTTGGTGGCTATCTCCCGCTAATTTCCTTATGGATGGAAACTTTCAATATATCTTTTCAAAGGATTGGCATAGTGTGTGGAGCTGCTGCTCTTGGCGTTGTGTCCAGCGCCTACTTTGCACCAAAATTGGCTGCGAAATATGGATATATAGTGACAATTAATGCAGGTTTAATCGTTGCAGCTATAATGACCATTGCATTCCGCTTTACGGACAACTATGGTTTGTGGCTTGTCTTTCGGTTTGTAAGTGGCCTTGGTTTAGGTCTACATTGGGTTCTGACTGAAGCTTGGCTGGCCAATATTGTAGCTGAAAAATATCGCACCCGTGTGATGGCAATTTATGCTACCGCTATTTCAATAGGATTTGCTGTTGGACCGGTCGTCATTTGGTTATTTGGTGCTCTTTCGATAATTCCATTTATAATTATGGGTGGTTTTCTGATTGTAGCTGCAATCCCAATATTAAAACTCAAAGGCCTTGAACCTAAAGACACTCAAACTCATTCCGCATCGCCGCTCATATTGATCAAAAGAGCCCCAACTGTAGCTTCTGCCTGTGTCGTGGTCGGCAGTGTAGATTTAGCCTTAATTAGTCTTCTTCCCGCAATGATAACTCGCACACCCGAAGCTGCACCAATTCTAGCGTTGATTATCGTACCAGCCATGGCACTGGGTGCAACAAGTCTTCAGTACCCTATTGCAATTTTGGCCGATAAATACGGCCTTCGGAAAGTTGGCGTAATAACTGTCTGTGCAGGCCTCATATTTGCCAGCTTGATCCCATTCTTTTTAGGATCGATATTCGCAACCCTTATCTTTGGATTTCTTGCTGCAGGCTTAGTTTATGCTCTATATTCGATTGGACTTGCAATGTTATCTAGAAGATTTTCAGGAGCGGAAATTGTTGCAGCAAACGCTGGATTTGTAATGCTTTTTGAACTTTCAAATTTGATGGGGCCTTGGGTCGCCGGATTTTTGCTAGATATAAATATGCGTTTAGGCCTGCCTATTTTCACGCTTTCTATAGGTGTTTTTTATGTGACTATCTCATGGATAAGAAGACACACAAATGCCAACTATTAGAAATATTTCTAAATAATTTAAATACCCCAGGTATCTGAAATACGATAACCGCCTGGCCATGGGTCTGCCGGATCAAGCATGTGCTGATGGATGCCCGTAATCCATGCACGACCACTAATTTCTGGCAAAATAGCCTCCACATTTCCGACCTTAGTTAATCCTAAAATTTGACCAGTAAATTCTGAATCAATAATAGAACTTGCAGTTAACTGCTCCCCAATTTTTATTTTCCCACGCTTGTGTAAGATTGCCATTTTAGCTGACAAGGCTGTCCCTGTGGGCGACCTATCAATTTTTCCAGGTTTTATGGCTACCGCAGATTTAAAGTTTTTACCCTTTTTTTCTTGCAATAATGGGCCACAAAAGTGGCAAAACGAAAAATGATCCCAATCAGAATAGGTGGGATGATAAAAGTTTAATTGCTCGTTAGCGGCTTGAGTAATCTTTTCTCCTAATTTCGCTAGATCTTTAGCTTCATCCGGAGAAAGCCTAAAGCCTAGACTGTTTGCGTCCACCACCACAAACGAGTCACCACCAAAAGCAGTATCAACCTTCAAGGCTCCATATCCTTCGATCTCAAGTACTGAATCAAGAGAATTTGAGAAACTAGGCAAATTTTTAACATAGATTCTATCTGCCTTTCCGTTAGAACATTCTGCCTTTACTTTTATTAAACCTCCCGGCGCCTCAAGCGTGAAACTAGTGATGGGTTCAACCATCTCTATTATTCCGGCATCAAGCAAAACGGTTGCAACGCAAATCGAATTTGATCCTGACATCGGAGGATTAAACTCTGGCTCCATTATAATAAAGGCTGCATCTGCTTTTGGGTTCTTTGGAGGCACAAGTAAATTTACATGTCTAAAAACGCCACCTCGGGGCTCATTTAATAGGAAATTACGCAACAAACCATTACTCAAAATCCACTTACTCTGCTCCCAAACTGTATCTCCAGGCGGCGGCGAAACTCCACCAATAATCACGTCTCCGACCTCGCCTTCCGCATGAGCTGAAATAACATGGATTGACTTAGTGGTTCGCATTAAAGAAGCTTAGGTATAGCTTTAAGATGTGTAAACTGCTTTTTAGGAAAATATTAATATGGAGAGACCAACCGGAGTCCAAATATCAAGGTTTTTAAAAAACCAAGGTGTCCAATATATATTTGGTATTCCCGGCGTTCACAACCAAGAGCTTTATCGCGGCATTGACGAAGCGGAGCTCATCCATGTTCTTGCAAGACATGAACAGGGCGCTGGCTTCATGGCAGATGGTTACGCCAGAGCAAGTGGGAAACCAGGAATTGTTTATGTTATTACAGGACCAGGTATTTGTAATGTTTTAACTGCACTAGGGCAATCATACTCCGATAGCATACCGGTCCTAGCTATTTCTTCCTGCTTAGACGAGACAGCATACCGACGCGGACAGTTACACCAAATGCTGGACCAGGAAAGTGCGGCCGGTAGTGTTTGTGACTGGTCTGAGACAGCTCAAAATTACAAGGCTGCTTATGGCTTATTGGAGCGGGCATTCACAGAATTCCACGATAAGAGACCCAGGCCCAAACATATACAAATCCCAATTAAAGTACTTGAAGAAAAAGCACCTGATTTTGAAATCAGTGAAAAAGCTAAGAACTTTTTTTCATATGCCGAAAACGAAATAAATGAGGTTTCGACGCTAATTAAAAACTCTGAAAAGCCTCTGTTTATTGTAGGTGGTGGCGCCAAGAAAACAGACGTTTTTAAGCTAATAAAAAAGACTGGTGCTGCCAGTTTTACAAGCTTTACGGGCAGGGGACTAATACCATCAAGTTATCCTTTATTTATGGGCTCATCGTTGGCTCGGCCAGACACTGTAAGTGTGCTGTCAAAATCAGATTTAATAGTTGTTCTCGGCTCAGAACTAGCGGAAGTTGATATCTGGCGCTACAATCTGGGTCACAAATGTACATTGGTTCGTGTCGATACCGATCCTGAAGTTCTCAGTGATCATCATAATGCGGATATTAAGCTTAATATGAAGGTGGAAGACTTTGTTGAAGCATCTCTGAAAAACTTCGATGGACAAGATAGTGCAGAAAAGTGGGATTCTAAACTTGTATCGCAAAAACGTGAAGAATGGGCTTTACAAGCAATAAGAGAGTTTCCCGGGGTATCAGAGGTGGTCAGAGCGGTCGAAGAAATAGTGCCAGAAGATACTGTGGTATATTCTGATATGACGCAATTCGCATATTTGGCTAAAGAAATCTGGGATATGAAAAAACCTAATCATTGGCATCATCCTTATGGATTTGGGACTTTAGGGTATGCATTGCCAGCTGCGATAGGCGGTTGTATTGCTAGGCCCAATATGCCCACGATAGCTATAGCTGGTGACTATGGATTTCAGTACACAATTCAGGAGTTAGGTACCGCTGTTGAATTGCAACTTAATTTACCAATTCTCATTTGGGACAACCAAAAACTTAAAGCAATTGAGGACAGCATGGTAGCTGCGCAAATTGCTCCAAATTCCGTTCAAGCTTTAAACCCTAATTTCTGCAAATTAGCTGAATCCTATGGGGCGCTATCCAGAAAGCCATCTAACCTAAAAGAACTACAAAAAAATATAATTGAAGCTTTCAGCGCAAAAGTTCCGACTGTTATCCATATATCTGGAGAAATCCAATAGACTAACGACGCCTCCAAAATGATAAAGACCCTCTCGAGAGAGGGCCTTTATCGCAAAGATTGACCTAGGGAGGAGGAAGGTCACTATCTTTTAGTCTTTCAAACGAAATTGGGAGGAACGTGTGAAAAACTTTAAAAAAACGTTTTACGCTTTTCTCCAATACAATATGCTGCGTTGCGGCAAGTTTTACCAATGCTATTTTTGCATACCCGCTTTGCATTATTTTATAGTTGGCATATATTTATAACTCTTAACATACTTTATTTGAATATTATCGACTTAGATGCTGGCGATACGTTGATTTCATCAATGTTTGTACCCTTTCTGGTTTCAATAATATCACATACTATTTTAGCAATGTCGCCTGGCTCAATTGCATTATTTCCATCCTCCCCAGGCTTAAAATTTAAAGTATCAAAAAATGGGGTTCTTACAAAACCAGGGTTTATCAAACAAACCCTCACGCCAGTATTGCCACATTCATCACGAAGTGATTGAGCAAAACCTCTCAGACCAAACTTTGCAGCCGAATAAAGTGATGCCTTTTTCTTTCCAACTATAGAAGCCTCTGAACCCATGATAATAATGTCACCATTACCCTTAGCTTTCATAAAACTCACTAAGTGTCTACAAAGCATTATATGTGATATTAAATTTATATTTATAAAATCCGATATTTGCTTAGCAGAAAAATTCTCCAAGGTTCGAAAATCACCAAAACCAGCATTACAAATTAATACGTCAACGTCAGAGTGTTGATGCAAAACCTGCGGAATAATACGCTCAGTTTTTTCAAAATCCGATAGATCAATTGAAATAGGAAAATAACCATCAAAGTCTGGTTTGAATTTTTTGTGATCGCGTGCAAGACCTATTACATCAGTTCCACTTTTTAATAGTAGTGAAGTAATTTCTTTTCCAATGCCACTTGAACTACCAGAAACAATCGCTTTTCTTTTTTCCAAATTTTGCAAACTCCAGCATCAAACCAAACAACGAAAAATTTTATTCCTTGTTGTATACTTTTCTAATTCAGATTGCAGAAATGAAGACATTTCTTCCTCTATTTCTTTACCATAAGATACAATTCCATCCTTAGCCTCCATTGGAAATGAAAAAAGTTTATCATCTGGATATAGTGACGTAATTTTTTTATACATTTCTTTAGGGTATCTCAGGGGACCGTGACTTACAGAGTGAACTTGGTCAATGTTTATATCCTTGAATATTTTGTTAATCAGCTCTGAATAAAGTTTTTCCCAGTCAGAGCAGTAAATCAGAGGGTCAAACCTGAGGCCAACGGGCCAACCATTTTTGGCTAGTTTCTGCAAAACATTAATTCGTCTGTCTATACTGGGAGCCTTATTATCCAAAATGGCAGAGACATTACTGGGAGACAAACTATAAGCTACGACACAATTAGAAATAGGACTTCTGTTTAAGAAAGTGTCAGAGACTATACTTTTAGTTCTAAGTTCAAGTTCAACTGAACTGAAATTAGTAAAAAATTCTAATGCTTTTTCTGCAAAACCTGTAATTTTTTCGAATGCTAAGGAGTCACAGTCATAACCAGAAAAAAAAGTCATACTTTTATTAGTATTTTCATAAATTGTATCAGAAATTGCTTCGAAAAAATCCTCATAATTTACAAATAAAACGTAGTTTGCAGAAGAGTACATACCTTGTAAAAAACAGTATCGGCAATCATAGATACAGTTATACATGTGAGAAAAATAATAATTTTTTTGTGCATCAATACCAAAACCTGATGGTGCCGGTAAAACAAAATTATCATGTTTTTTTGCTAAAATTAAAGCAGGGTTTTGTTTTTGAATACGAAAGTTCTGTTTCCTCCGATTAAACATCTCTTGATATCTTTCAATCTCAAAAATATCAGCGTACTTGAGGCGTTTAAAAATTTTTTGTGCAACTGGATGATCTAGGACTTCACGCTCTACAAAAATGCTATCGATCATTAGAGTTTCCAGTCTTTTATTGCTAAAAAAAGCTCACTTTCGAGATTAGAAATTAATTCTGAAGCGGAGTTTCCTGTGGCTAGAGTACGTGCTAATTTTCCATCGGGAAATGCAGACTTCCATTTTTTATATGCTTGCAAAAATCTATATCTATTACTCTGAGTAAAATGATACCTTTCAAAATATTGATAAACTTCTTCTGGTACGTGCAGTCTTGTTTTCTCATCATTCACTAATTTTTCTATGTGACTAATTATTTCACGAAGTTTATCTTTATTTTGATATATCAATTGCGTAATTTCTTCTCTTGAGACTGAACTCACAGGGCTTTTTGGTGTATCGGATACGATTTTTAAAACGAATACCAATTCATTACAGGAAAACATAGAGGCGATCTCACAAAAACCTGATGCTTCCATATCAAAAAGTACAGCGTCTGAATATGTTGTTTCTGGCTGGGCAACGGTATGCAGTGTTTGGCATTTGACTATTTTTGATAGTCGGAAACCCGGAAAATATGACGTTTTTCTTGCTGTATCATGAACCTTTATCGCTTGGAATAGTTGCCCAATTGGTTCTTCATAGAACCCAGCAATTCCGATGTTAATCCACCCGACATACCTCTGAACATTAAACAACATTTTTAAATAGGTGGCTGCCGCGGCGGCTTTACTTGAACCAATTCCAGATATCACAAGAGCATGCCCACTCTTTGAGTTTATATACACAGGGAAATTTAAATTATTCGAAAGTGGGCTTAGATCAAATAAATCAATAAGTGGCCTTGCTTCAGGTTCTAATGCTATCACCCAACAGATTTTGACCTCACAGCCTTGACTATAAAAACTTTCAATCATTTAAACCGCGCATTAATATAGCCTCCCAATGTTGCTTCTTCTGAAGCATATTCTCTGCATAAGCGAATTTTTGGCGCTTTTGAGATCCATTTATCAAAATTTCCAACTTTAATATGACCTCATGGATCGCCTCAGTTTTGTGAACAAGCTTGAGATCAGGCTCCTTTAATATCTTCTCAATAGAATATATTCGAAATCTATCCATACCCCAGTGTGCACCTGAAAGCTGGTCACTGTGACCGCCTTTTTTGATGATTAAAGGTTCATCAATGAAATTTACATCCTCTTTTGCACTGTACCGCAACCAGAAATCATAATCCTCACAGGCTGGTAAGTCCTCATCAAAAAACCCAAAGTCCTCGAAAACTGATCTATGCATCATTGTTGAACTTGGAGATATACAACATAATTTGAGACAGCTTTGGAAAACATTGCCTCCATGTTTCTTATGTTTTTTGTGTTGGTTTACGCGAACCCCATTGCGTATCCATATTTCGTCAGTGTGACACAGCCGACTACTCTGTGTATCATTCTGAAATGCACTTACCTGCCGATCAAGCTTACTTTTTAACCAAAGATCATCAGAATCTAACAGTGCAATATACTCACTTCTTGCTTCCTTAATTCCTAAATTTCTTGCAGAGCTCACCCCTCGATTCTGTTGAAAAAAATAGCGCAAAATAGTCTTTTTAGTGCTTAAGGAATTAAATCCTATGTCACGTAGAATATTATATGTTGCATCAGTGGATCCATCATCAACTATAATAATCTCACGTGCAGACAATGTTTGAGCCAGAACTGATTGAACACATTCTGAGATAAATTTCTCTCGATTATATGTTGGGATTATTACTGAAACTTCAGTCATTATTTAACTATTTTTCTGGAGCGGTTGACTGATTATTTGGAAACTCCCCAGTACTGTAAGGTTTACCGAAGGGTGCCCCAAAACTACGGCTTGGTGCTTCAGATTTGACCAATCTAAAAGGACAGGTAAATTGAGAAAACTTTTTAACGTAGGAAGTTTTGTGATAGGTGGCTTCAACTGAAAACCTAAATTTCTATTTGGAGATTTAGCATTTCGCGCGTCTGACGCCAGGTGGCAACAGGGCGCTCATATTTTTCACATATTTCGGCTGCTCTTTGAATTAAGGCCGCATTTGAAGGGGCTAGAGTATATTTATTTAGCCTAACGTTATCCTCAAGTCCTGCTCTCGTATGACCCCCAGCAGCAATTGCCCACTCATTTACTATAAGTTGGTTGGCTCCAATTCCTGCTGCACACCACTCAGCTTTTGGGGCCCTTTTTGCCATTAGCTTAACGTACAAATCAAAAACTTCCTTATCCGCTGGCATGGCATTTTTAACTCCCATAACAAACTGAACATATAACTTTCCATATAATTCATTTTGATCATGCATTCTAATAGCGGTCAGAATATGGCTTAAATCAAACGCTTCTACCTCAGGGGTAACCCTATATCTTTTCATTTCTGATGCTAACCAGTTTACCAAGTCAGGTGGATTTTCATAAACTCGCGTAGGAAAATTGTTTGATCCAACCGATAGCGACGCCATGTCAGGGGCTAAAGAAAGCATACCTCCTCTATCCGTTCCTGCACCTGAGCGACCCCCAGTAGAAAACTGGATTACCATCCCGGGACAATGATTTTTTAAGCCCTCTAACAAGGCAGCAAATTTTTCAGGGTCAGAAGATGGTGTCTGATCTGTATTACGAACATGACAATGAGCAATTGTTGCCCCCGCTTCAAAAGCACTTTGCGTACTTTCTATTTGCTCTTGCAAACTAATTGGTACTGCAGGATTATCAGCCTTTGTTGGGAGTGACCCAGTGATTGCAACACATAAAATGCAAGGTTTTTTCATAAAAATTTAACTTTCTACATCAAGGGTCACTTGGCGTCATAATGGATTAACTTAGGCAAAACATCAAATTCATTTCTCCAAATACATACGCCAGTAAGGATTATCCATTCGTTTGAATGGCATGGGACTTATTTGAGCTATGTAGCGACATGCCGCCCTCACTATACTCCTATAAATTATATCGATTTGGATCATAAACCGATATGTCAATATTTGGAGATCTTTGGTTAATTATATCTGCTATTAACCTTCCAGTTTTTGGTCCAGATGTCATTCCAATGTGTTGGTGTCCAAATGCTGTGTAAACACCACTTTCCTTGAGCTGTCCAATTAGTGGGAGGCTATCCGGGGCAGTTGGTCTAAATCCAAACCATTCCTCAGTCTTATCATAATACATTTTTGGAAAAGCTTCAGCCACTCTTCGCCTAAGTAACTTAATTGGAGCCTTACTTGGACCAAGTTTTATGCCACCTAGTTCAACTGTACCGGCGCATCTAAGGTCGCTTCCCATAGGCGTCACTCCAAATTTACCTATTGTCATCATCATCGGATTTCGAGGCAATATCGACGCATTTTTATATACTACGTGATATCCTCTTTCTGCCTCTAGCGGAATATTAAGGCCTAACTTTAGCATTAGCTCCTTTGACCAAATACCAGCTGTTATAATCGCTCTATCACATTCAAAGTGACCATTGTCAGTGTGCACAGTAGAAATTTTTTCATTCTGAAATCCAAAATCTTCTACCTTCGCATTAATGAATTTTCCTCCATTTTGAGAAAATACTTTTATGAGTTCGCGGATATAACCCTTTGGGTTAACAATGTGCCCCTGCCCACTAATTACTGCTAAGCAATCAATAAATGAACCACATATTGGCTCAACATCTTGGACCAAATTTCCTGTAAATATCTCAGGAACCATTCCAACTTTTTTCTTACATTCCCAACCAAAAGAGTCTTTGTGAAAATCTTCTAAAGATCTATAAGCATAGCTAAACTTACTGTCCGCTATCCAATTAGCTGCAGCCGTGCCTTCAGTAAGACTTTTATGCTGTTCAACGGAGTCCGTCAGAAGTGGAATTAAAGCTTCAATAGTTCTGTTTGAATCTGAACGGTTTGCGTTCTGTAAAAATTTTATCAACCATGGAGTTAGCTTAGGTAAGTAACTCCACTTTAGAAATAGTGGGCTCATTGGATCAATTAGATAACGTGGTATTTTTTTCCAAAGCGATGGTTCATTCACCGGAACAATTGCCCATTGGGCTAGGAGCCCAGCATTACCGTATGATGCCCCCATTCCAGGCTCGGATTTATCCAATAACACAACTTCAAAATTTGAGCGTTGCAACCAAATCGCCGTTGAAATACCGCAGATACCAGCTCCGATAACAATAACTGGCTTTACCATGAAATCCTCTTCATTCGTTTAATGCCTGAAGATCGACTAATTTATCTCATTAAAATCTACATCGCCTTCTGGCTTATGTAATGTATATTTAACTGGGTCAGACCTTGAAATTATAAGACCATCTCTGACAACCAACAATCGGTGAGCACGCAATCTAATAGCCTCAATCTTGTCTTTTGCCTGTAATAAAACAAAGTTTGCCGGCTTTCCTTTTTCAATTCCGTATTCTTCTAAACCAATTATTTTGGCAGAATTTTTAGTTACAGCATCAAAACACCACCCCATATCCTCGCGACTGGAGAGTTGACCTACATGCAATGCCATGAAAGCAACATCTAGCATGTCTGCTTTTCCGAGAGAGTACCAAGGATCCATTACACAATCCGATCCGAAACCAACTGTAAGGCCTGCGTCGCGCAGCTCCCTAACTCTAGTTTGACCTCGTCTTTTTGGGTAACTATCATGCCGACCCTGAAGCATTATATTAATCAGGGGGTTAGGTATCACGTTTATTTGTGACTCAGCCATCAAGGGTATCAACTTAGAAACATAATAATTATCCATAGAATGCATTGAAGTTAAATGTGACCCTGAAACACGGCCCTCTAGACCTAACCTTTTCGTTTCAAAAGCCAATGTCTCCACATGTCGACTCATTGGGTCGTCGCTTTCATCACAATGCATATCAACCATTAGCCCACGTTCTGCAGCAATTTCGCAAAGCAATTTAACACTTCGGGCGCCCTCAGACATTGTCCTTTCAAAATGGGGAATGCCTCCAACCACATCTACACCCATATCCAATGCCCGGTTGGTATTTTCCAGTGCTGTTGCGTCCCGAAAGACACCGTCTTGAGGAAACGCTACCAACTGCAGATCTAAATACCCTTTAACTTTTTCCCTAACTTCTAAGAGAGCCTGAACACCTTTCAATTCGTCATCACAAGTATCTACGTGACTACGTATAGCTCCTATACCCTTGGCAACTGCAAGGTCACAGTAGTTCATAGCTCGAGAGATAATGTCGTCAATCGATTGCAGCGGCTTGAGTTCACCCCATAAACTTATACCTTCCAACAAAGTACCTGAGACATTGAGCCTTGGAGTACCTAATGACAAAGTTGCATCCATATGGAAGTGTGGATCGATAAATGGTGGTGACAGAAGACACCCTTCGGCATGAATAGTTTCCTTTGAGTCCCCTAAAATAGATTTAGCAATTTCAACTATTTTCCCATCCTTACAGGCAACATCAAACTCCCCTATGTCATCTGCCAGGCTGACGCCCTTTATCATTAAATCAAACATCATCTAACCTTACCTTTGCCCTTTGTACCAAGGTGTCAATAAAGCTCTAGGATAGTCCGCTGATCTCGCTGCTATGACCAACGCTGCAATTGACAAAACATATGGGGCCATCAAAAAAACTTGCCCAGGAACAACGGCTCCCATCTCGGTTTGCAATCTTACTTGCAAAGCATCAAAAGCGCCAAATAAAAGCGCACCAATTAAAGCTTTTCCCGGTCTCCAACTTGCAAAGATTACGAGCGCAATACAGACCCATCCACGACCATTAACCATCCCAAAGAAAAATGCATCAAAAGCGCTCATTGTTAAAAAAGCCCCGCCAAGAGCCATCAGAGCTGAGCCAACAACGATTGCCCACATTCGAATTGCATAAACTGATAAACCCTGAGCATCCACACTATTCGGGTTATCCCCAACTGCCTTTATTGCCAATCCAAGGTTTGTACGATTCAGCACATACCAAACTAATAATACCATGATTAAAGCGAGCCAAGTTAAAGCGGTTTGCTGGAACAAAACTAATCCAATAAATGGTAAATCAGAAAGTATAGGAATATCCAGAGGTTGAAATGGCTCAATTCTTGGGGGTGATGAAACATCCGGCAACGCTGTTCGATAAGTGAAGTAACTTACAGAAGTAGCAAACAAAGTTATTCCAAGCCCACTAACGTGCTGCGAAAGCCCAAGTGGCACAGTAAGTAACGCGTGTATTAATCCAAAGAATGCGCCACATAAAAATGCAACTAAAATTCCACCCCATAGTCCAGCACCTAACCATGTGGCCATCCAACCACACATCGCACCTACAACAAATATACCTTCAATTCCTAGATTTAAGGTGCCAGATCTTTCACAAATTAAAGCTCCTAACACACCAAAAATTAAGGGTGTTGCGATCCTTAGAGATGCTGCCCAAAAACTATCCGTAAGCAAAATATTGAGGATATCGATCATAAAATCTTTTTCCCAGTACCAGCACGCACAATTTTAAATTTTGCGATAAACCCTCCAACTAACACACATAAAAGAGATACTGATACCACTAAATCTGCTAGGAAAGATGATATCCCCATTGCCCTACTCATGCTATCAGCCCCAACAAACACAGAAGCAATAAAAACTGATGCCACTAAAACACCGATTGGAGATAAGCCTGCCAACATGGCAACCACTATTCCCGCATAACCAAAACCCGGCGAAAGGTCTGCTGTGAGATAACCTTTTAGTCCGGCAACTTCACTCACGCCGGCAAGCCCTGCAAGACCCCCCGAAAGAAGGGCTACTCCAAAGAGTGAATGATTTATGTTTATCCCTGCATGCTTTGCAGCAGATGAGTTTTCCCCAACAGCTCTTAATTTAAATCCCCAAACTGAGTGCTTTATCATGAAATGGGCTATTACAGCTAAAATAATAGCTAAAATCAGACCAGAATGAACGCGCATTCGATCAATTAGTGGTGGAAACATACCCTGATCCAAAATTGGAGCTGACTGCGGCCACCCCAAACCCATTGGATCCTGCAAAGGTCCTTCTAACAACATTTGAAGAAAGATGATTATAATGAAGTTGAGCAAAAGTGTTGTTACCACCTCATCAGCGCCAAAACGTACTTTCAGAAATGTTGGAGCAACCATTCCTACCGCGCCAGCACAGGCTCCCAAGACTATAATTAGAGGTAATAAAAAAATAGCAGGTAGATCAAAAAAACCTGACCCTACAGTCACAGCAGCTATTGCGCCAAGGTAAAGTTGGCCTTCAGCACCTATATTCCAAAGTTTTGCCCGAAAAGCGATTGCCGCAGCAAGACCAGTAAAGATTAACGGTGTAGCCCGGGTCAACATCTCTGAAACAGCAAAAACAGAGCCAAAAACACCCTTTGCCATTTCAACATAAGCAATTAGGGGATTAGCGCCGGCTGAAATTATAGGTATCGCCGCAAATAATAAAGAAACTATAGCCGCGATTATCGGTATGAATATCGTGCTACTGTTTGATATTTTTTCCCTTGGTTCGATGCGGATCATACAGACTCTCCCGCCATCATTAAGCCTATAGCCTCTCGGCTACTTGAATTGACATCATGTAAGTTACCATCTCTCATAACAACTATTCTATCGGCTAACCCTAAGATCTCATCTAAATCTTCAGAAATTAGAATAACTCCACCACCCCTATCTCTGGCTTCAATTAGATGCCTCTGAACATCGGACGCCGCACCCATATCAAGTCCCCGAGTTGGTTGATTAGCCAGAATTATCTCTGGTTGTTGTTCAAAAACTCTAGCCAAAATGAGCTTCTGAATGTTCCCTCCAGATAATAAACGAGACGCTTGATCTATACCTGGCCCTCGCACATCATATTTTTCTGATAATGTTTGCGCATTATCATTAATTACGGAGGAACGCAGAAAACCAAAGTTTTGAATTAGAGGATCATCCAAGCGCTCAATAACCATATTTTCAGAAACACTTAAGCCACCGACTATTCCCTGTCGATGCCTATCCTCTGGGATTCTTCCAAACCCCAATTTTATCATATTCAAAGGATTTATATTTTGAATGGCCACACCTTTTAAAAGTATTGAGCCTTTATCAGGCAGTGCCAAACCAGAGATAAGATCAGCGAGTACATTTTGACCATTTCCTGAAATCCCAGCAATTCCTAAAATTTCATGCGATTTCAATGTTAAACTTATATTTTGAAGAGAATCTCTTTTTGACCGGCCGGCTACAGAAATGTCATTTAACGATAAAATTGGTCCACCAGGAGTTATTCTTTTTGGAGATACTTTTTGGGTTTCACTTCCAACCATTAAGCGTGCAATTTTCTTTTCAGTTGCATTTGAAGTTTCCATACTTCCAACATTTTTACCGTGGCGCAACACAACAAGCCTATCTGAAAAAGCTAAAACTTCACGCATTTTATGAGTTATGAAAATGACCGACAAACCATGGTTAGTCATTCGTCTTAAATTGGAAAATAGAGCATCTGCCTCTTGTGGTGTAAGAACTGCTGTTGGTTCATCAAGTACCAGGATATGAGCGTCACGGTATAATGCTTTGAGAATTTCAACTCGCTGTCTTTCTCCAACGGAAAGCCTTCCCACAGGAATGTCAAGCGGTGCCTCTAGACCACTGTTAGACATTATATTGTTAATTTTTTTTTCAGCTTTTCTCTGATTGCGCCTCAGTGAAAACAGCGACTCAGCGCCCAAAGTAATATTTTCAAAAGCTGTAATATTTTCAGCAAGAGTAAAATGCTGATGAACCATTCCAATTCCTGCAGCCAAAGCAGCACTAGGATTACCCAGCTCTAATGGGACTAATTCACCATTAACGCTCTTAATCTCAATATTTCCAGAATCAGGTAAATAATGACCAAACAACATGTTCATAAGCGTTGTTTTGCCTGCACCATTTTCGCCAAGAAGTGCTAGAACTTCTCCTTTTTGAAGGTGAATCGTTATATCATCATTCGCTAGAATTGAGCCAAAGCGTTTTGCAAGCCCGTTGAGCTTTAATACTGTCGATGCTTCCATTTTTGAAGAGCGCTGCCCACTTTTGCAGCCAGCGCTAGTACTTTCTAATTATCAGAAGTAGGACGGGCGTCGTTAACATTGACCCTGAACAGACCATCCAAAAGTTCTGCTTCTCTCGCCTTTACAGCGGCTGCCGTTTCTGCAGACATGAGACTTTCATCCATAATTAGTGATCCACCGCCATAAGCCATGAAGCTATACTGTCCATAGTCCGCGGCCTCGAATGATCCATCTGCCACGCGAGATACGGCCTTATCTATTGTGGCTTCCATATGCCAAATAGCAGATGCCATTATTGTCCCCGGATAATCACCTGAAGTATCAATAACATTTCCGATAGCTTTAACTCCACGCTCTACAGCTGCATCAGAAACACCAAATCTCTCAGCATACATAACGTCTGCCCCGGCATCCATCATAGCAAAAGCACTTTCCTTCGCTTTTGGTGGATCATACCAACTATCAATAAAGTTTACTAAGAATTTAACATCAGGATTCACTTCTCGGGCACCATCCATAAAAGCGTGCATTAGACGATTTACTTCCGGTATAGCGTACCCACCAACCATACCAATTAGATTGGATTTTGTTGCAGCGCCTGCAACCATACCAGACAAATATGAGGGTTCATGAATCCAGTTGTCGAAAACAGAAAAGTTAGGGGCAACAGGTGTAAAAGATGAGCCCATCAAGAAAGCAGTGTCAGGATAATCTTTGGCAACTTTTCTCGCAGCACGCTCTAGACCAAAAACTTCTCCAACAATTAATTGCATACCTTGTTCTGCATATTCCCGCATTACTCTCTCATAGTCAGTATTTGCTATGTTCTCTGAATAAACATACTCGATGTCACCGCGCGAGGCGGCTGTATTTAGGGCTTTGTGTATTCTGCTTATCCATTGCTGCTCCACTGGAAGCGTATATATTGCGGCAACCTTGACCTTTTCAGCATATGAAGCGCCAGCCACCAGTACACCTGAGCAAGCAAATGTGACAGCCAGTAAAAATCTACGTGTAATTGAAATCATTTTTTCTCTCCTTGATTAGTATAGGTGAGCACTTTTTTATCAATCAGTCAATTTATTGTTACTGCCCATCAAAAGTGCTTTAGTCCTTGCATATCTTCTGTGCAGTGTGCTTTCTATTTCTAATTGATAACAATGATAAAGAGTTTATGCTTTTATAAAGAGGTGTTTTCATTGGGAAAAGAACATACAGAGATACCTAATGATTGGGATAGGTCAGGCCTTCCAGCCTGGAGCTTCTTTAATAACGAAATGTTTGAGGCTGAAAAGGACTTACTTTTTAGACGCCATTGGCAGCTTATCTGCCATAGTAACGACATACCGAACGCGGGAGATTTCATAACTTGGAATTTAATTGGCGAGCGTGCACTAGTTATAAGAGGCAAAGATGGAAAAATCAGAGCATTCCATAATCTGTGTAAACATCGTGGTTCTAGAGTAATAGCCGATGACGCAGGCACTTGTAAGTCAACAATAACTTGTCCATTTCATGGCTGGACTTATAATCTTGACGGTACGCTACGAGGCGCTTCACGACCGTCATCTCTTCCCAAACTGGACCCAGTTGAATATGGCCTACCCCCTTTGGAAATGGACATATGGAATGGGTTTATTTTTGTGAGATTTCAGCCTGGCCCTCAACCTGCACTTTCAGATATTTTGAAAAAATTCGATAACGAAGTTTCTCAATACGAACTCTTTGATCTCGAACCTACTGGAGATGGCTTCTGGACAGAAGAAATTGATGCCAATTGGAAGTGTGTGCGCGATGTTGATAATGAAGGTTACCATGTACCTATGGCACACCCGGGTCTACATGATCTATTTGGTCAAAATTATTACGATGAACCAATAGCAGGAGGACTATCTAGATCAGTCGGATCTTTTAACTCCGGGGACGGACGGCTTTGGAGCGTTAGAAACTATAAAAAATTATTGTACGCCAAAGATAGTTTGGACGAAACTCATCGGAAATGTTGGTTATACATTGGCGTTTTTCCAAATCTTGTGTTTGGTTTGTACCCAGACTCAGTAATCTTCTACCAAGAGTATCCAGTGGAAAATGGAAAAACCATACAACGCGGGGGTAATTACAAATATGCAGAAGAAAATCGAGAGATGAAAGTTTCAAGATATCTAAGCATGAGAATTGATCGGTTAACTAGCAAAGAAGACGAACAGTTGATTAAATGGTCATGGGAAGCAGCATTCTCAAGCGCTTACGAAGGTGTCTTATTATCTGATTTAGAATATGGGGTAAAAGCATACCACGATACTTTAAGAGAATATTTTCCAGTTCTTTTGGGCCCAGAACCAGAGCGCGGTAGATTACTTCAGGCAAACGAAAGACTGCTTGCCAAAAGAAAATAAAGATCAATTAAACAATAATTACTACCACTTTATGAGCTAAACGACCTAATCGTAAAATCTAACAAATCTAATTAGCTTAAGATAGTAAATGTAAAAACTGCGAATTTTAACAACGATAAAGAATATAAACTGCAAACCCATTTATATTTTAAAGTTCAACAGTTGGATGGTGGGCAAGCAGATCTCCGTGCCAAATTAATAAATGGTGGCTTTACTATAGAAACTTTCTTCATAAGTTTATGATATTGTAACTCTTTCAAAGAATATATTTCGACCCATAAATTTTCCATTTTGGACTTTGATGAACCCAATTTCAACTGAGCGAGAGCTATAGATTTTTTAGTCATTGGCGACCAAATAGCTGAAGTCACAGTACCAACCTCATCTTTTTTGTTATAATAAATTACTGATCCCTCGGCTGGCTCTTTTCCATCTATTTCTAAAGTATAAATCTTGAAAGCCGCACTGTCTTCCAACTTACTATTTAGAATAGCCTTCTTTCCATTGAAAAACCCTTTTTTCAAGTCTACTAACCATCCGAGACCAAGATCGTCAGGGCGTCTACATCTATTTGGCCTTATTGCATGATCAGATGAAATAAAATCAACGTTAGCCACTATAAAACCTGCTTCTATTCTAGCCATATTCAGAGCGTTGTATCCAATCGCTGTAAGTCCATGATTGGTCCCTGCGTTCCAAACTCTCTCAATAAATTTATCTGCCACATTATTCTTCATAAATATTTCGTAACCCAAGTCTCCAGTAAAACCAGTTCTAGATATCATAATTGGGATATTTGATATTTTTGTTTGAAAAAGATGAAACGGTTTCAAATTATCAATTCCGTTTACCCCTAAAAGGCGGAGAATTGAGGCAGCAGTAGGCCCCTGAAGGGATATTCCACAAACATGCTTACTTTCATCGATAATTTCAACATCAAAGCCATGTGATGTATCAATCAGCCAAGGAAGATGCTTTTCCTGCGAACACAAGCGAAAATCATTATCCGAAATCCTAAAAAGTGTTCCGTCATCAATTACAAATCCCTCCTGATCACACCACAGTGTGTACTTAACTGTAGCTACATTCTGTTTAGCAACATTTCTTACAGTGAGCTTGTTTAAAAATTCTTCAGCCTGTGACCCTACAATTCTATATTTGTTTAAAGGAGTAATATCGAAGACACTACAAGTTGAACGGATAGAAAAATATTCTAACTCCTCATCTGATAAAATTGTTGGTGATTTATATCCGTTCCAATCGTACCAATGACCCTCAGTTTCCTGCGCAGCAAAAAAATCATAAAAAGGAGACCTAAAAAGTGGTTTACTAAATGTTGTGTCCCTATCTTTTTTCTCTCTTAACTGGGTCATTTAATACTCTCTCTCAAAATCTTTTTAGCTGCGTTTAAACCTGACAAGCCAAAAAGATTACCACCTGGATGGGTGCCCGCTCCACAAATGAAAAGGCCATCGATTGGGGTGGAATAATCTGATACACCAAATGTCGGCCTCAATGAATAGAGACTGTCTATTTGCAATTCATTATGGTGCCAATGACCCCCAGCAACGCAATATTTTTTTTCAGTTTCATGCGGAAGCAGAAGACTTGTGAATAAAATACCCTTTTTAAATTCAGGAGCCCATTTTTGAATTGTTGAAATTACCTTATTAATCAAAACTTCCTTTGAATTTTTCCAGTCACCTTTTAGGGAGTATGGCGTATTCTGAATACAAATGGAGGCCATAACTGCTCCATTGAGGGACGACTCGGAAGAAATCTTACTGAAATACATTTCAAAATTAGGATCAGAAGGAAGTTCATTATATTTAAGAGAGTTAAAGTTACTTTCTACTGACTCTAGAGAAGGGGCATAAACATATCGGTAGTTTGAATCTAAGTTTTGTGAATTATGTAACTTTGGAATTTCCTCCAAAATAATGTTGAGTTTACTAGTATTGCCTGAGTACCTAAGAGCTCGGATTCGTCTGGTTAGATCAGTCTCCAGGTTGTGGGCACCGACTAAATCAAGAAAGGTGTTCACTGGACTGATAGAAGAGACAATGGTTTTTGCAGAGTATTCCACCCCGTTTTCTAGCTTTACACCAGTCGCTACGGAATCCGATATAATAAGTGAACTGACTTTACCTTTAAAGACGAAATCTACTCCATTTTCCTCAGCTGACCTAAACAAAGCATTAATGAAACTGGTGACGCCACCGTTAATAGATAATGATTTCTCTTGATAGGAAGCTTTCATTTGTGAAAGTTTATACAATAGACCTAGATACGAGGTTGGCGATCTAGGTCCTAGTTTTATACCTAATGTAGAGTCAAAAGAAATTAGTCCTTTCAGAGAAGATGTTTCAAGTTCTTCTTCTACTAAATCAGCAATGCACATAGTAATCATTCGTAAAAGTTCTTGAAATTGTTCTTTACCTTGCAGCCTCAATTTTGCGGCTGTCAAAAATAAATTGGCTTTACTCCCAAATGTTTTGTGATTACTTCCTACAGGAATTTGCGAAGCCAAACTTTGAAAGAGATGGCTCTGGTTAAAAAATTTCTCTCTTAATTCTTTCCATCGTTTAACTTCGTCCTCTCTTATACCTTCTATACTTTTTCCAAATTTACTGCCAAATATAACGCTTTCATTTTCGATGTTCAGGCCTACGGTCTTTATACCATCTTCATTAAACAAAAGGTCATATTTGTTGAGCCCCAAATCTTGCACTACATCTTTTGAAATACCACCTGCATTACTAGCCAATTCCGGAGCTTGGAAACCTTCAAATAAAACTTCACTCCTCGCCATTCCACCGTAGGTATCGCCCGCTTCAATTAAAAGAACTCGCCTTCCAGAAGCAGCCAACTTTGAAGCTACGATGAGACCATTGTGTCCAGCTCCAATTACAATTACGTCATAAGACTTCATAAGCATCCCTAATATCGGAGTCTGGCAAATTAAGATCCTTCAGTATTTCAACGGCCGCATTCCGACCAGGAGCGCCCATGACACCACCACCTGGATGGGTGGAGGAACCGCACATGTAGAGCCCTTTAATGGGGCTTCTATATTGGGCGTAACCTGGTATTGGCCTGTTAAACAAAAGCTGGTCGAAAGTCAGCTCACCCTGAAAGATGTTCCCCTCAGTCAAACCAACCTCTTCTTCAAGCTCTTTGGGTGTTCTTACTTCCATATGGAGAATTTTATCTTTGAACCCCGGTGAATAATCTGAAATTTGTTGGATCACAGTCTCTCCAAAAGCGTCCTTATTCTCTTTAGTCCAACTTTTGCCACCTACTTTTGGAGGGCAATATTGAACAAAGCAACTCATGAAATGCTTTCCAGGAGGAGCCATGGTAGGATCAGTTAAAGTAGGTATCATCATATCCAAAAATGGATCCCGGGACCAAGTTCCCATTTTCCAGTCATCGTAAGCTCTCTCCATCCTCTCAATACTGTCTGTGAAATGAATATCACCTTTTAAACATGGATTATTTTCAGAGATAACTGGAAAATTTGGCATACTATCAAGAGCAATATTAACCTTTCCTGATGAGCCACGTATCTTAAAATTATTCACTTTTTTTATAAAGTTTGGTGGAAGATGTTCCGGATCAGTCAACTTTAAAAATGTACGCTTTACGTCAGCATTTGAAACAACATTTTTCGCCAAATACTCGTCCCCATTTTTTAATATCACACCTTTAACTCGAGCACCTCTAATATCAACTTTCTCAACCTCAGAATTGTTTAACAACGTACCACCCATTGCCCTAAAAGATGAGGTCAGAGCTTTAGAAATAGCTCCCATTCCTCCGCGGGCATAGCCCCACGCCCCGATCGAACCATCAACTTCACCCATGTAGTGATGTAATAACACGTAGGCGGTACCCGGTGACATCGGACCCAAAGCTGTTCCAATTATACCGGACACTGCCAGAGAAGCCTTTATTACGTCATTTTCAAAATATTCATCCAAAAAGTCTGAAATTGACATAGTCCAGAAACGTACAGTATCAGCCAATTCACTAGCAGTTAAGTCATTTACTTTACGCAAAAGATAAAGCATTTCTGAGAGATCTCTGAATTTAAAACTTGCTGGATCTGGTGCAGTTCTCATTAGAAGTGGTTGAATAAATCTGCACTGCTTTAGAATATCCCTAGAGTACCTTGAATAAGATTCACTGTCTTTTACACTGAAGCGTTCTAACTCTCGCTTTTTTGCATGGTAGTTTCTGAAGGATGCAAGATAATCACCATCTCTTGTAAATACTGTACCGCCCTCTATGGCAACAATCTGCAGACCATGTTTTGGCAGCTCCAAATCTCTCATGATTTCAGGTCTGAAAAGACTGCAAACATATGAACAGTTTGAATATAAAATTCCTGGATGAAGTTCGCGACTAACCGCAGCACCACCTATCCAGTCATTTTTTTCGAGAACAAGAACATTTAAACCTGCTTTTTGAAGATAACAGGCATTGACCAAACCATTATGACCAGAACCGATCACTATTACATCAAAGTTTTTTTCCACAGACTACAATACCTACCTTCAGGACTTATTTATTATCACATCTTAACATTACAAAATAATGAGTCAAAAAATTGATTGTTATTTTTCATGGAAAAGATACACGAGTGCATAAAAGCAGAAAAAGTATTCCAATTGCCTATCGATAATGAAGCGTACAAAGAAGAATCTACCGTCGAATAGGGAACATCTTATTTAAAACTCAAACCCAAGATGCATCGAGATATCGGGTTTTATATCTATTAAATAGAAACTGGGGCGTCATCTACTCTTTGCCGACACGGAGGAGCAGAGGAGTTTTATGTAATAGAAGCAAGACTAATGGATAATGATGGAACAATTTACAGCGCCTACGATATAGTATGGTTGGCGCCAGGTATAAAGCATAATACATACTATTAAAATGGATGCACCATTGCAGTGTTTTCAAAACATCCCGAAGAAACCGCTTCATAAAGTAAGAATAGTATTTATCGCCGAATTATAGCTATTTTTCTTGACTAAACAGTTGGCACCAGAATAGCCTTTGGAGGTGCATAAAATTCATAATGGATTTTTGAAACCAATTATTGTCATTAGTAAGCCAATAAATTTATACGGCTGAATTCTAAAGAGGGAGAGACAAAGGATGCGAATAAATAATTATTCAAAGATATTTGCTAGTACTTTAGTTTTAAGTGGATTTTTATCTAGCGCAGCAATTGCTGAAGATAGAGTCCTAAAAGTAACCAATTGGGAAGAGTACATCGGCGAAGAAACGATAGCCAATTTTGAAGCTGAGTACGGGATAAAGGTAATTTACGACGGTTATGACTCTGCTGAGTCTATCGATGCTAAGCTTCTGGCTGGAAGTAGCGGTTATGACGTTGTAAGCCATTCTGGGAGTATGGTGGCTCGCTTGATAAAAGCTGGTATTGTAGCTCCTCTCGACAAATCTAAATTAGATAATATCAAAAATATGGATGCATCCGTTTTGGGGCAGCTAGCTAAAACTTGGGATCCTGGCAACAACCATATAATTCCATATATGTGGGGAACTCATGGGGTAACTTATAACAAAGAGTTGGTTTTAGAGACCCATCCAGATGCTCCAATTGGATCAATGGAAATGATTTTTGATCCGAAGCATATGAAAGAATTGGCGAAGTGTGGGGTATCATTTTTGGATTCACCTCAAGACATTCTTCCAATGGCATTGACACATTTAGGTCTTGATCCAGGAACAAGCAGCCAAGCAGACTATGACAAAGCTAGTGAACTTTTGAGTGCGATACGTCCTTACATTAAGACTTTCGATAACTACGCATATCAGCGGATGCCAGAAAAAGAATTTTGTGTCTCCGTAACTTGGGGCCCAGACGGTTTATTAGCAATGTCAGGTGCCGCCGAAGCAAACACAGGTGTAGTCCTAGATTTTTTTCTTCCAGCAGGCCCAGGAAAAGCTAACCTTTGGGTTGATGGTTGGATAATTCCATCAGACGCATCTAATGTGGAAGATGCTCACTTGTTTTTAAACTATATGATGAGACCAGAGGTAGCAGCTGGCGACAGCAATTACACATGGTACGCAACTGCAAATCTTGCTGCAAAACCATTAATTGATGAGGAAGTAACTTCCAGTCCCGCAGCATTTCCAACCAGTGACCAAGTTTCAAATATGTATACAAACGTTTCTTTATCTCCAAAGATGCAGCGTATTCAAACCAGAGCTTGGACTGACTTCAAAGCTGGTAATTAATAAAAATAGAGGTGAGATCAGTTAATGGCCTCACCTCTATTACACAAAATAAAATAATAATGAGGCTGTGATGGTCAACGTAAAGACCAGTTCCGGAAGCGATGCTTTAACGGACACCAAGGAAATTTCGAAGGATAAACCCCTGCTAGAAATTCGGGGCGTCTCAAAAAAATTTGGTGATTTTATTGCCGTAAACAATGTAGATCTTGATATCTACCAAGGCGAATTATTCTGTTTACTCGGCGGCTCCGGTTGCGGAAAGACAACACTCCTTAGGATGTTAGCAGGATTTGAAAAACCATCTTCAGGACAAATACTTATTGATAGTCAAGATATGTCGGAGGTTCCTCCATATAAACGGCCTACGAATATGATGTTTCAAAACTATGCTTTGTTCCCTCACATGACCGTTGAAAAAAATATCGCTTTTGGGTTGGAGCAAGATGGCCTCGCTAAAGCAGAAATATCAGATAAAATTGATAGCATCCTTAAGCTAGTAGAACTTCAAGATTATAAAAAGAGACGACCACAGCAATTATCTGGAGGGCAACGACAACGGGTAGCATTAGCAAGAGCTCTCGTTAAACAACCTAAATTATTACTTCTGGATGAGCCACTGGGCGCATTAGACAAGAAACTTCGAGAGCAGACACAATTCGAGCTGATGAATATCCAGGATAAAGTTGGAGTTACCTTTGTGGTTGTAACCCATGATCAAGAAGAAGCAATGACACTATCGACCAGAATTGCTGTTATGGATAGAGGCCGATTTATTCAGACTGGAACGCCAACAGAAATTTATGAATATCCACGCGATCGATTTGTCGCAGATTTTATTGGGTCTGCCAATATACTAGATGGAAAAGTAGTTTCAAACTTGGAAGGAATTATTAAAGTATCGACATACTTAGGGAAGTTTTCCTTCAAAAGTAATTCTAACATATCTAAAGGAAGTAATTTATATGTAGGCCTTCGACCAGAAAAAATCAGTATAAGCAGGACTAGCTCAAAATCAACAAATATAACTGGATATATTGACGATATTGGTTACTTTGGAAATACCTCTCGATATAAAGTGAGGTTAGATAATGATCAAATTATCGACGTCACGGCTCAAAACCAAAAAAGACCAAAGGATGAAAAAGACAGACTAACTTACGAGGATAAAGTACAATTAAGTTGGGACAACTCCAGTGCGATGTTGCTACTAAAATGAGCTCTGTCAAAAAAGAAAAAAACCTCAGCACAGACTTGCGATATTACATAAGTTTAAGCGCAGATAAGTTACAATCAAAGTGGAAAACAATTGTAATCTTTATTCCTTTTGCCTGGCTTTTATTATTTTTCCTAACTCCCTTTTTTATTGTTGCAAAAATTAGTTTAGCTGAGCTTGTTATTACGAGCCCACCCTTTAGTAAAATGATCGAATGGGTTGATGGCGGCGTAATTACGATAAGATTAGTTTTTGATAATTTTATTTATATTTTTGACGACCCTCTTTACGCACGCACTTATTTAAATTCTGTAAAGATAGCGCTTATATCTACATTTTTAGCATTGCTTATTGGGTATCCTATTGCTTATGCAATTGTAAGGTCAAAACCAGTAACCAAACAGCTATTATTATTTGCAATAATTTTACCATTTTGGACATCATTTTTATTACGGGTATACGCTTGGATGGGATTACTCGCAGACCAAGGAACCATAAACAACATTTTAATTTATTTAGGGGTTACGGATACTCCTATTCGCTTACTATATACTGAATTCGCCGTCTACATTGGTATCGTTTATACTTATCTTCCTTTTATGATATTACCTCTATACGCAAATATGGAAAAACTAGACGGCAGTCTAAACGAGGCTGCTGCTGATTTAGGCTCAGGCCCAATAAATACATTTTTTAAAATTACATTACCATTGAGTATGCCAGGGATCATCGCGGGCTCTTTATTAGTTTTTATACCTGCAACCGGTGAATACGTCATACCGGACTTACTGGGTGGAGGAAACGTTCAGATGATCGGCCGCCAACTGTACAATGAATTTGCAAGAAATATAGACTGGCCTGTAGCATCCGCTGTCGCAATAGTATTGCTTCTCCTATTGGTCCTTCCAATGGCCGTTTATCAGCACTATCAAGCTAAAGCAGCTGAGGTTAAGTAAATGCATAACGAAAGATCTGGTTTTCTAACTTTAATGCTTACTGTTGGACTTGCTTTTTTATACATACCAATGGTTCTACTCGTAATTTATTCATTTAATTATTCAAAGCTCGTACCAGTTTGGGGTGGATGGTCTACGCGTTGGTATAAAGTACTATTTGAATCTCCAGAAGTGTGGGAGGCAGTAAGACTGAGTTTGCAAATAGCCTTTATCAACGCCACTTTTGCAACGATGCTTGGTGCATTAGCAGGACTAGCAATGGTCCGATTTGGAAAATTTCGAGGCAGGACCCTCTTTGGAGGTATGTTGGTTGCTCCACTCGTAATGCCTGAGGTTATTACCGGCTTATCTCTTTTAATCTTTTTCATTTCTTTGAAAGAATTAATCGGGTGGCCACTAGAGCGTGGATTTACTACTATAACTATAGCTCACATTACATTTTCACTTGCCTACGTAGCAGTAATCGTTCAGGCGAGATTAACCGGGATGGGTGTATCACTAGAGGAAGCAGCCGCTGATTTAGGTGCAAAACCCTTTAAGGTAATGAGCTCTATAACTCTTCCGCGCCTTGCTCCAGGACTTCTATCTGGATGGCTTTTAGCATTTTGCCTATCACTCGATGATTTAGTAATAGCAAGCTTTGTAACTGGTCCGGGGTCAACTACATTACCAATCTTAATCTTTTCAAGAATTAGGTTAGGTTTAAGGCCTGATATAAATGCACTAGCTACTATTATTATTATCTTCGTAGCTATCCTTGTCGCAATTGCTGCTTACATAATGTTAAGGCAGCAAAGGCGTGAATTGATAGATCAACAAATGGCAGCAAGAGGCGACGTATAAAAATGCGCGACCCACGGCATAATATTTTATTTGAACCAATAAAAATTGGACCAGTGACCGCAAAAAATCGTTTCTATCAGGTACCTCATTGCTCTGGTATGGGATGGCGACGTCCCAACACACTTGCAGCCATGCGAGGGGTAAAGGCCGAAGGAGGGTGGGGAGTAGTTAATACAGAGTACTGCTCTATTCATCCAACCTCCGATAATGACGCTTTTCCTTACTGCGCATTGTGGGACAATGAAGACATTATTTCCCATCGGAAAATGACTAATGAAGTTCACAAACATGGCGCCCTAGCTGGCGTAGAGCTATGGATAGGCGGCTCCTTGATCGTAAACCTAGGCACTAGATTACCGCCACTAGGATTACGAAATCATCCACAACAAGACACATCAGTTTACCATCCAGGCCAAACACGTTGCATGGATAAAAGTGATATAAAAAATATCCGACAATGGCACAGGGATGCTGCAAAACGGGCGCTAGAAGCTGGGTTTGACATTGTCTATGTCTACGCTACCCACGGTTATCTATTATCTGAATTTTTAAACCCAGAAACAAATATTAGAAATGATGAATACGGTGGATCTTTAGAAAACCGTGTGCGTTTTATCAAAGAGCTGATCGAGGATACTCGTGAAGTAGTAGAAGGGAAAGCTGCAGTTGCCACGCGTTTTAGTGTTGGTCTCAACGACCCAGAAAGTTATGATGCTTTTGCGCTCTTAGCAGAACTACCTGACCTGTGGGACCTGACGGTACCTGACTACAGCGTCGAAATGGGCAACTCTAGATTCATAAAAGAAGCAGCGCTAAAGGATTCAGTTTTAAAAGCAAAACAACTTACCTCAAAACCAGTTGTTTCGGTCGGTCGATTAACATCACCGGATACGATGGTTCAACTCCTTCGGGACAATGTCCAAGATTTCATTGGCGCGGCGCGACCATCAATCGCAGATCCCTTTTTACCAAAAAAGATTTCTACCGGAAACCTGGAGGACATTCGAGAGTGTATTGGCTGTAATGTTTGCTATGCGCATGACAGCCTTGGTGTACCAATTAGGTGCACACAAAATCCTACTATGGGTGAAGAATGGCGCAATGGATGGCATCCAGAAAAAATACTTACTACTAAAAACAGAAAAAGAGTATTAGTGGTTGGCTCTGGCCCAGCTGGCTTAGAGGCAAGTAGGGTCCTTGGGCAAATGGGCCACAAAGTGGCTCTTGCTGAAAAATCTCGTGAACTTGGAGGAAGAATTATTACCGAAGCAAAGCTACCCGGACTATCTGAATGGATAAGGGTCAGAGATTGGAGAATTACACAAATTAATAAATGCAAAAATATAGAGGTTTTCCCCGAAAGTTATATGACTGCCTATAGCGTGTTAGAATTAGGTTACGAAGACGTAGTAATTGCGACAGGCGCTCGATGGGCAAAAGACTCGATAGGAAGGCATAGCGATTGTGACTTTAAAAAAGCAGATATGAAAATGATAGTTTCTGGCGACGAAGTGCTTGAGAACCCCATTAAATCTAAATCTAAATTCGTAATATATGATGATGACCATTATTATTTTGGATCGGTCCTTGCACTTGAATTAAAAAGGCAAGGACATGAAGTAACTTTAGTGAGCCCAGCTGGAAGAGTGTGTAGCTGGGGTGAATTTACTGATGAGCAAACAAGGTCAAACACGGAAATTATAAAGGCTGGGATTAAAGTAATTAATAATTACAAAATTGAAGTAGTAATGAATGGGATCGCAGAGCTTTCTTGCATTTTTTCCGGGGAGCCAAAAGAAGTCTCCTGCGATTTTGTGGTTCCTATTACTCGTAAGATGCCAGTAACGGATTTATATGATGACCTATGCTCACGGGCAGACAATTGGGGAAGTAACGGCGTCCAAAAAGTAATTAAGATAGGTGATGCTGAGGCTCCATCTATTATTGCGGCTGCCGTTCACAGCGGGTATAGATCTGCTATTGAAGTGGACAACCCTGCGTCTGATGCTCTGAATTTCTCAAAAAGAGAACATCCTCTAATTAAATAGACAGAATTATAAGGATTTTGATACTCTCTCTAATGCTTTCTCAAGTATGTCAAACATGTCATCAATTTGAGAGAGATTTATGACCAAAGGTGGGGAAAAAACCGCCATATTTATAAGTGGCCTCACTAATAGGCCCATTTCTTCACAAGCCTCATCAAGAAGTGCACCCAGTTTTCTTTCCTCTGCCAATGTAAAGCCTTCTTGGTCTGGTTTACCTTCTATGCAGCCAAGTAAACCCATCCCTCTTATGTCACCAACTATTGGATATTGATAGAGCTGTTGAAGCCTCTTCTGAAAATGAGGTGTAACTTTTTGTACGTTTCCTAAAACGTCCTCTTCCTCAAAAATTTCAATATTCTTCAATGCAGCTGCACAACAAACTGGATGAGCTGAATACGTATAACCATTTGAAAATAAAACAGATTCGTCGGGACTTTCCATTCGCGCCATAACATTGTCTGAAATTATACAAGCACCTAATGGCAAATAGCCTGATGTTAAGCCTTTAGCACATGTGATAATGTCTGGCTGAATTCCGAACACTTCGCTAGATGCAAACCAATGACCAAGCCGACCAAAACCTGTAACAACTTCGTCGGAAATATAAAGAACATCATATTTTCGGCAAATTTCTAATGTACGCTTATGGTATCCCTCCGGTGGGATTATTACACCACCGGAACAAAGAATTGGTTCCGCGATAAAAGCCCCAACTTTATCTGGCCCAAGTTCTCTGATAACGTTTTCTAAATCAGCCACTTTTTCATCACACCAAGCTTCAACAGACATGGTATCAGGTCGCCGATAAGGATTAACATCTGGTAAAAAATGAACCAAACGGTCTTCAATATCAAAACGGGACTTATCCCGCTCTTTGCCAGTAACTGTAGAAGCTAAATAGGTCGATCCATGGTAGCCTTTTTCTCTAGCTAAAACTATTTTTTTATCTTGCCTCCCCAACCGATTGTTCATGAAATGCATGGTCCTAATAGCAGTATCAACGGCAGTGGAACCACCCGTTGTAAAAAACACGTTATTAAGATCTCCCGGGGCTAGTTCAGCAATTTTTTTTGCAAGAATAGATGATGGCTCAGTAACTGTTGTCCACGGAGAAGCATATGGAAGTTTCATGGCTTGCTTAGCAATTGCATCGGCCATCTCCTGCCTTCCATAACCAATCTGAACACACCACATTCCGCCAGGGCCGTCTATAAACTTCTTGCCGGAGGCGTCCCATAAGTAAATTCCATCTGCATTTTCCACCAGCATGTGGTCGTACTCTCGCCACGCATCCATTGCTGCCCATGGATGTAATTGGTGTTGCCTATCCCAAGAATGTAAAGCATCCAAAGATGGCTCATTGGCGTTTTCAAAATTTGAATTTCTTGTTTTCATCAAAAACCTCAATACGGTTTAGTATTTTTATAATTACAAACTACACAAAATTTTTCGAATTAATATTTGTTTTTTTGTCTAATTGTTTCAGGTACCCAGCATGAAAAGCTTTAATACCCCACTCCATATTAGATAAGGGCCCAGGAACATAGTGGTCGGAATTAACCCCTTTTTGATTGAGTCCGATAATGCGTTCATCATCTTGAGATGTGCAATGCCATAACCATATCAGATCCTCTAAATTATAATCTACTCCCTCTTCGGCATCCTGTCGCACCATCCAAATTACCTCAATATCTGTGCTCTGAAGAGATCTTGGGATAAAGCGATAGCCAATTACATGGTCTGAATACGATAAAAAGTTATTCAAAATACCAATTTGTATATCAGTCGTCCCACCATCAAAATCTTTAAGCTTACCTAATAGTGGTGCTAATTTTTTCCCCGACTTACTGCCTGTTTGATATCCTTGGAAGAGGGGATATCGGGAAAAATAAAAATCCATTTCCACATCTTTTGACCCAAGACCATTTATTTGTAGTTCATCGCCTGATAGTCCAACTTCTATGCTTTTTTTCAGCAAACAATTTTTCAATTCGATATTGGCACTTGATGGGTCTTTTAAACTATGTGACCTAGAGTACTCTAAATGCGCAGGCGCACAATGGTAGCATTCCATATAATTTTCCAAAGCTAATTTCCAGTTAGCTGCTACTGGGTAATTTGCGCTGTGCACAATTTTTAAATTCTCAAATTCGAAAGGTGCAACCAATTCTTCTAGTTGAAGTAAACCTTCATCTATATTAGGTGGATCGTCTGATATACAGATAAAAATTAGGCCGTGGAAAATTCGAAGATTGACCCTTTTTAAGGAGTGTTTGGCTTTATCAAAACCATCGTCCATTTCACGTGCAGCACGCAGATTTCCATTAAGTTCATAAGTCCATGCGTGATAGGGACAAGCAAACACACGAGTATTTCCACTTTTCTCTATACATACCCTTGAGCCTCTATGACGGCATACATTCAAAAATGCATTTATACATTTGTCTTTATCACGAGCTACTATTATAGACTCATACCCGTAGTCGAATAAGAAAAAGTCTCCAACATTAGAAATTTGGTTTATGTGCCCAACCCAAATCCAACTATGGTTCCAGTAGTGCTCAATATCCATCTTATATAACGTCTCAGACGTATAAAATTGGCGAGGCAGACTGTGGGACCCTTGGTACCTCGAAATTAGTTCCTTAAATCCCTCTTCCACTCTGTGATCTCCAACCTAACAGAATTAGCAATAATTATTCCAAAGAAATAATTTCTTTAATATAGAACTCTTTTTCCGCAGCACCATCATCTCTTTCAAAATTACGCGCCGCTAAGTGGCCATCAAAAACTGCATCAGCGATCAACCCTGGTGCGGCTGCATCAGCCTTGGGACGGGAATGTCGCATATATCTTTAACAATTGAGTACTCTCCACAGACCTGAAAGACTATTCTAAGCAGGTTACTGTTCTGACTGTCAAGCCTCTGAGTTTAAAGAATAGTAATGTGGATTGAGCAGAAATTTTGTTGTAACTTATATAAAAAAGAATTTTGAAAGGTAACACGAATATTTAAATGCTCGGACATGGAAACTATACATATACCCCTATGGAACATTGGGGAAATTTCCCAGATGATATTATTTTAGGGGACGTGGCAGGGATTGCTGTAGACGCAAAAGATTACGTTTACCTTTTTAACAGAGGAGAACACCCAGTTGTAGTCTTATCTCAAAATGGAGATGTATTACGCACCTGGGGCCACGGTCTTTTTAAAAACCCACATGGAGCATCGATAGGGCCAGACCAATGTATCTATTTAACTGATAATTTTGACCATACCGTCAGAAAATTTTCCCTGACTGGCGAACTGCTGATGCAACTAGGCACTTCAGGCATAAATTCCGGATTTATGAGTGGAAAACCTTTTTGTAAATGTACACATTGCGCAATATCACCCTCGGGGGATATTTTCGTTTCGGATGGTTACAATAATGCCTGTATTCATCATTTTAATCCCACAGGAAAACACATAAAAAGCTGGGGACAATCTGGCGCTGGACCAGGTGAGTTTAATCTACCTCATAATATATGCTGCGATAATGATGGATGGATATATGTGGCAGATCGTGAGAATTCTCGCATACAGATTTTTGATACATCAGGCAATTTTGAAACCCAAATAAATAATATGCACCGACCTAGCGGTTTAGCTATAACTGAAGGCTCTTCGCCTGATTGCATTGTTGGTGAATTAGCTTCTTACCTAGAAGTAAATAAGGATTTCCCCAATTTGGGTCCATTTGTCAGTTTTTTTGATAAAAGGGGTTCTCTACTTTCAAAATTAGACAAAGGATCCGGGCCTGGGCTTCTCCCCGGCCAATTTATATCACCCCACAGTATAGCAATAGATAGTTTGGGCGATCTTTACATCGGGGACGTAGCAGAAACAGATTGGGAAGAAGTTATGGGAAAAGAATTGATGCCTGGTAGTTTACGGCGCTTCCAGAAACTTAAACGTAGCCCAAAATGATTTTAGTACTTTTATATAAATCATTTTTAACGGTAACTTGCTAATAAACCGTTAGCTATTGAAGTTGCCTTTACTGCTTCAAATTCCTGTAATTTGTCAAAGACGGCTGACTCATCACGGCAATAATTACTTTCAAATAGCCCTTCCAGAACACGTAAATTCTTAAAAAAGCGAATACTTGTTCCAATATTTTGATTTGAAAAATTCAATACAGGCAGAATTTTTTCAAATAATAACCGTGCTTTTTCTTTATTACCATTTTGGTATAATTGATAAATCTCTACATAAATTTTTTCTAATCCTGTGGGAATGAAAGCATTTACTGAACGGTCCATTGCATCGATAAGTTGTTTTACGGCCCAGCCACCACAAACTTTCAATCTGCCATCTAGTTTTTGCAAAACAGAAGTATACTTTTCACCTGCTCCTACTGTTTCAATTTTTAACCAATTAAATTTATCTACAGAATTAAATAATTTTACAATTTCCTCTAAAGCCATTCCATCTCCGAACCAGTCCAAATCTTGTATCATTAAAATTTCAGGGGATCGGTCTTCCAACTGCTCTAAAAAAAACAATTTCTTAGCAAATTCGAGGTTTGACGGTAATTGAAGACATATACCTTCCGCACCAAAAGAATTAGCACTTTTTGTAAGCTCAACACTCTCGTTAAAGTCAGCTGCGGTTACACTACATATAAAAGGAATGCGCCGCTTGTTCACTTTCGTAACTGTCTCAATAAATTGAATCTTTTCATCAAAATTTAAAGTGTTGTGTTCGCCCGCTACTGCTAGTCCGAGCATCCCTCCACAGCCAGAGATTATCGTATGCTCTACCAAACGAGTAAGTGAATCTAGATCTAGTTCACCCGAATTTGTAAATGGAGTATTTAAACTGGGCAAAATACCTTTCATATCACTGCCTATCGAGGAGATCTAGTTTCATTCATTGGTAGCGATGCAGTTAAACAGCCATAACCTAGACCAGAATGGGCTAGTGGGTTTTTACCAGAAAAACGCGGATCCATTGGCTGACTTATGGGTTGAAAACGGGTATCGCATGATAATCGTATTCGACCAAAAGACGAATTGTTATCGAATGAACCGTGTACAGTAAACATTCCAAAAATCAGACAGTCACCTGGATTAAATGAGGAGGTAAGAAACCGACTCGACTTTTTCTTAGCTAAATCTAGCGGAGTATCCTCGATATGCCCCACACGATTTTTATCTCTATCGACATCTAATCCTTCAAATTGGGCCCTGATATCACTCCAAGTGTGAGAACCCTCTAGTATATACAATGTCCCTTCATCCAATCCAACTGGACCTATTGGACACCAGCAAGTTAACAAATCTTTAGAACCTCTATTCATATAAGGATGGTCGATATGAATCGGGCTAGCTTTTCCTGCCTGCATAGCCCGGAGCCAGGCAAACGAGAAATGAGTAACTTTTTCACCAAATATTTCCGCCATTACAGCAGTAATTTCGGGACCATTTATCACCCTTCTTAGCGCCGAACCTTCACTGACTGATTTCCAGAATTCACCTAGCTCTTTTGTGTTTGGATAATGCAAACGCCTTTCCGATGTACCTGTAGAAATTGCATCAGATATTGGCTCAGCTACTTCTCCAACCTCTGCTAACCTTTTAAGTATCTCGTCTCTAGCCGCTTGAACATCTGAAGCCCTGTAGACAGATCTCAAAAGTAGATAGCCATTATCCCGCAATTGAGCAGATAAATCTTTAGTCTGATCAGACTCTACCATGGCAGCCAGTCTTTCAGCCGGAATTACTTCATCTTTAATCGTGAACTTATCAAGATTTAATAAATGCAAAAATAATCTCTTCCCAATTTTGAATTAATAAATTCATTAATTTCTCTGCGTGTTGGAATACTGGACTGCCCACCAAATCTTGTACACTTAATTGCTGCTGCCAAATTGGAAAATTTGATTGCCTCTCTCTCACTTTTTCCCTCAGCTAAACAGACTGCAAATGCTCCATGCCAAACATCACCAGCGCCTAAAGTATCTTCAGCTTTTATCCTGGGAGTGGGCAAATTATGTAAAACACCTTCCTCTAGAAAATAGACGCCATTTGACCCGTCGGTAACACAAGCCCACGAATTAAAATCATTTTCAATAACTTTCAAACTTGCCATTAAGTCATCCTTATTGGTGAAGTGTTTGAGCCCCTGCATTGAAAATGCAACGTGAGATGCAATTTCTACAGCATGTTGAGAAACGGGCGCTTCTGCATCTAAAATACCAGGCTTTTTATATTTTCTGGCTAAAGAGAGAGTAGCGATTGCAGCTTCGCTCCACCTACTGTCCGAAAGATAGGCATCATAAACCGGAAAATTCGAAATACTATTTATAGCATCCTCTGGAAGTGACTTTCTGTAATTTACAATCTGCCGGTCACCATCAATATCCACGAGCACTGAAGAAAAAGATGATTGCCAATTTTCTAACTCTAAAACGAACTCTGTATTTACGTTCTCGCGCTTTAACTCACCGAGAATAAAAGTTCCAACTTCGTCGCATCCAACAGCCGAAAATATAGTCGAGTTTGCACCTAACCGTGCAACTGCTACTGATGCATTACCAGCATTACCACCACCGGAAAACATAGCAGTTTCCGCTCTATACTTTTCATTTTGAACGGGGAAACTATCCATTTTAAAAATTAAGTCTAAGGTGGCTAGGCCTGTAATTAGAATATCTTGCATATCAAAAAATAACCCTAAACAAATTTACTTAGCTAATCACTTGGCATGCCATTTGCAAAGATTAAACAGAACTGCTTCATATAACCTCCTACTGGCTGCATTTATGCAGCCATTTTTTTCTAATCAATCGAGAATTAATACTCAACAAATTCGAGTTGCTCTGGAAGCTCAAACGCGTCAGCCAGTTCTAGTGATTTTTTTTCTAACTGAACAAAATGAATAAACTTTGAAAGGTTAAAGTCTTGATCGTGCAAGTCGTGCGTCACACCAATTACATGTCCTGACAAAGGCGGGGCGGAAAATAGCTCACCAATCTTAGGAATAAAATCTTGTGTTGTTGCGAAACTAATATGGCCTTTTTGACCACTTTTAGAGCACTCTTGCCATATTACGAGTTGATACACTTTTAACGTGCCTCCACATCAAACAAGTTTGTCTGAAAATGAGCTAATTTGTCAATCTTAATGATTATTACACAAATCTCTCAAGATCTTTATTCAGAATACTAAAGCTTAGGTATTTAGTATTAGGAGTATTATGCTAGCCATCCATCTAATAACTGATACAAGTGCAATTTATAGATGGAATTTTAATAGAGACATAAGTTTGGTATACGTCTATTCACTTGTTTTGCTGACGATGCTGGCATTTTCTGGGAATGCCCTTTTGACCCGTGCTGCACTAGCAAGTTACGATATGGATCCAGAGTTAGTTCTCCTTCTCCGTGTATTCGCTGGTGCCATAACATTACTTTTAATATGTTATGTGAGAAAATACTCGTTAAAAATATTTAGTAATCTTCATTTAAAAACTGCCGCCGCGTTGAGCTTATATTTGGTAGGGTTTTCTTATGCATTCACAGGGCTTGAGACTGGGATAGGCGTGTTGATCCAATTCGGGGTAGTACAGTTGGTAATGTTCGCGTCATCATTTCTTTCTGATCAGAAAGTACCAAAAAATAAAACCACTGGCGCAATCATTGCTTTTACCGGACTGATATATCTACTTTGGCCGAGCGGAGATTTTACTCTTGATATGAAATCAAGTGTACTTATGGCAATCGCAGGTATGGCATGGGGAATTTATTCTATTCTAGGGAAAAATGCGGAAT
>CACPPZ010000002.1:5000-101025 GCA_902635985.1 Paracoccaceae bacterium | reverse complement strand
TTTGAAAATAGACTACAAAGCCCTCAAAGATGATTTGTATGCGCTGATGACCGATAGCCAAAGTTGGTGGCCTGCTGATTATGGGCATTATGGACCGTTTTTCATCCGTATGACCTGGCATGCAGCTGGTACCTATAGAACAGGTGATGGTCGTGGTGGCGGGGGAACAGGTGCACAGCGTTTCGCACCTCTTAATTCGTGGCCAGATAATGGTAATTTGGATAAAGCAAGACGCTTGCTATGGCCGATTAAGCAGAAATATGGAAATCAAATTTCATGGGCTGATTTATTAATTTTGACAGGTAATGTTGCGATTGAGTCTATGGGCGGCAAAACTTTTGGTTTTGCAGGCGGTCGACCAGATATATGGCATCCTGAGGAAGATATTTATTGGGGCGCAGAGAATGAATGGTTAGGCGATAAGCGCTATGAAAGTACAAGACAATCTCTTGAAAATCCGCTTGCAGCCGTTCAAATGGGACTTATTTATGTCAATCCAGAGGGTCCAAATGGGAATCCTGACCCTTTGTTGTCTGCTCAAGATGTTCGGGAAACTTTTGGTAGAATGGCAATGAACGATGAGGAAACGGTTGCACTTGTCGCTGGTGGGCATACCTTTGGAAAAGCTCATGGTGCTGGTGATCCTGAGTTGGTTGGGGCTGAGCCAGAAGGGGCCCCAATGGAAGAATTAGGCTTTGGCTGGAGTAATGCTCATGGATCGGGATATGGTGTCGATGCAACAACAAGTGGTATAGAAGGCCCTTGGACGGCCAACCCTACAGTTTGGGACAACGGTTACTTTGATCTACTTTTTAAATATGAGTGGCAATTAACAAAAAGTCCTGCGGGTGCAAATATATGGCATCCCGTTGATATAGATGAGGCGGATATGGCTCCTGAAGTTGATGGTTCAGGTACGAAAGTTTCACCTATGATGACAACAGCTGACATTGCAATGATAACTGATCCAGATTATAGAAAAATTTCAAAAAGATTCCACGAAAACCCAAGTGAATTTTCGGATGCTTTCGCGCGGGCTTGGTTTAAGCTTTTACATCGCGATATGGGCCCTAAGTCACGATATTTAGGTCCAGAGATTCCTGATGAAGAGCTTATTTGGCAAGATCCAGTTCCAAAGGGTAATCCAGATTTTGATATAGAAGCTCTCAAATCAGATATTGCAACTAGTAATCTATCAGTAACGGAAATGATTGAGACTGCTTGGGCATCGGCTTCAACATTTCGAGGCTCCGATTTACGTGGGGGAGCAAATGGTGCTCGAATTAGCTTGGCTCCACAGAAGGATTGGGAAGCTAATAAGCCAAAGCAATTAAAGTTAGTATTAGCTATTTTGGAGCCACTCGCAGTCAAGCATGGTGCGTCATTGGCTGATACAATTGTGCTTGCAGGCTGCGTTGCGATTGAAAAAGTAAGTGGTCGGCAAGTTCCTTTTAGTCCCGGAAGAGGGGATGCTACTCAGGAACAAACTGATATCGAAAGTTTTGCCGTCTTAGAACCGTTAGCTGACGGATTTAGAAATTATCAAAAAGCAGACTTTACCGTGTCACCGGAAGAAATGATGTTAGACAAGGCCCAGCTTTTAAACCTAACGGCTTCAGAAATGACAGTACTTGTAGGGGGTTTAAGGTCTCTTGGTGTGAGTGCTACTGGAGATGGTATTTGGAACCAGACAGCTGAGTTAAATAATTCGTGGTTTAATACCTTACTAGATATGGGTGTAAAATGGTCTGAAACTGGAATAAATAGTTATGAAGCAACTGACCGGAGCAGCGGTAAAGTAACTCGTACAGCGTCAAGATGTGATCTAGTATTTGGATCTAACTCACAGTTGCGAGCGATAGTAGAAGTTTATGCTCAAAATGATAACTCGGATAAATTCATTTCAGATTTTGTATCATCTTGGGTAAAAGTAATGAATGCAGATAGGTTTGACTAAATTTCCGATTACCTAAAAGAAATTACCCTAACTCATGTGGAGAAACCTTATATGGGTTAGGGTGCTAAAGATCAAAACAACTTATGTTAATTGGGAAAAAGTATATAGCTTTCCACACTCTGCTTATATTAACATGGGTTTATGAAATTTCGACTATTCGCTTTTTATATTCTCTATACTGGAATACTTTTTGTCTGTTTTCCCATAGTTATTGGATATTTCATATTACGGTCGAAGAAAGATCATCGCTATCGTGAGAATTTTGCCGAAAGATTTGGTTTTGGAAAATCACCTACAGGCTGCGTATTAATTCATACAGCATCCATTGGAGAGTTTCGTGGCTCATTTCCATTTATTCAGCAGTTACTTAATCGTAAAGAAAAATTAGTAATTTCCTGCCTAACTCCAGTGGCACGTAGTTATGCCTGTGATAAACTTTCCCATGAAATAGAGACTGGTTTAGTTGTTGTTCGGTACCTACCTTTAGAATATTTCATGGCTTTTAGAAATTTCTTCTCCAGAAATAAACCTAAGTTGGTTTTGATTTGTGAACTTGAGACGTGGCCAATATTCATTGCTTCATGCTACCGACGGAAGATTCCGGTTTATTTGATAAATAGTCAAATTACGAAGGAAGCAATAAGGCGTGTTAGTATTATAACAAAATTATTTGGTCACCCAGTAGAATTAGTTTCAGGAGTTGCTGCGAAATCTATGGAGCATGCCATAAATTTCCGTTTAATGGGTCAAAAAAACGCTGTTCCGATTGGTGAATTTAGGTTCGACCAACTAATCCCCGAAAGCCATGTACTTTCTGGCAACTCTGCACTTTCAGTAGTCAATCAGAAAAATAGATCAGTTATTGGGTTTTCGTCAGTTATCTTTGGGGAAGCAGATATTTATATAAAGTGTATGAAATCTCTAAAAGAATTTAGTGTAGAAAAAGGCCTTCTCAAACCTTTGTATGTATTTGTACCAAGAGCGCCAGAAGCATTTGATGATACATTTAAAAAAATTGAGGACGCTGGTCTGTCTGTAGTTCGCCGCAGTGAAAGTTTTTCAGAAGATCTGAAGCCAAACACCTCTATTGACTGGAATAATATCGATGTCCTTTTGGGTGATAGTTTTGGTGAAATGTATTTTTATTTAAAACTATGCGACCATGTAGTAGCTGGTGGTGGGTTTTGGCATACAGGGGCCCATAACATAATTGAACAATTACAGTTACACAAACCGGTTACAGTCGGTCCTGAAATTTGGACAATTAAGTTCCCCGCCCTCCAAGCAGAAGAAGCTGGTCTATTAAAAGTTGTTAAAGATCCCGCTGAACTAAAAAGTAATCTTAGTCTTTTTTTAGAAAATAATATTACTAATAAAATTTCTAGGGATAAATTCGAGGGGTTCCTTAAGCTTTACGCAGGGGCTAGCAACAAGGCGTTAGCAATGCTTGAAAGCAAAGGGTTAATCTAGTTACCAGATGTTATTAAAAAACCATATTTTTCAAAAACCTTAAGTGTTTTGGATTCTGCGAGATATTCAAAGAAAAGATTTGCCTCTCGTGATTCAGAATTTACGAGCGAAGCAGGATATATTATTGGGTCATGGGTAAAATCTTCAAACATACCAAGTATTTTTAACTCAGGAAATAATTTAGCATCACTCGCATATACCATAGCAAATCCTACATTTTTCGATAGCAGGTATTGGAGTGCAGTCCGTACATTATCAGCCTGAACTACTTGTGGTGATATAGCGTTCCATTGGTTTAAATGAACAAGGGCTTGTTTACTGTAAATACCAGCCGGAACCGAAGACACCATTCCCATTGCTATTTTTTCATCCTGGAGTAATTTAGAAAAATCAGTGGATTTCAAGTCATCAATTTTTGAGCGTGTTTGATCATTAGTTATCAAAACCAATCTATTTTTTAAGATATTTCTTGTATTTGTTGCCTCAATTATTCCTTTATTTACGAGATGATCTACCCAAGGAACGTTAGCACTCAGAAAAATATCGGCTGGAGCGCCTAACTCTATTTGTTTTGCTAAAGTGGCGGAGCTTCCATAAACGGGCAAAATTTGTGTTTTTTTGTGAATATTATATTCTCTGATTACGGCGTCTAATGCATTTTTTGTACTGGCCGCGGCAAATACAAGTACTTGTGCTTTATCGGCTAACGCCAAATTTGAGACTATTAGCGTTGCAAAAAAAAATAGTTTTATTAACTTAAGCATAACATATTTATGCACAATATTTCAAAGTATGATCAAGTGATCTTATGATGTAATATTTTTTCAAAGAAATTAATGCCAATATTTGGAGTTCATTTATAGCTGAGCCGAGTAAATTTGCCCTATTAGCCGTATGCAGTCCTGGTTTAGAGAAAGTCCTTACTGAGGAATTACGAGAGCTGGAATTTGAGGATTTGACGCCCATCATAGGTGGTGTTGAATTTAGTGGTGACTGGTATCAAGTTTGGCGTGCGAATGTTTATTCAAGAACGGCCACTCGTATTTTAGTGAGATTGGGCGAGTTTCCTGCTGTGCACCTTTCGCAGTTGGATAAAAAAGCTCGTAAATTCCCTTGGCAAGAACATCTGAAAGCACAGCATCCAGTAAGAGTAGAAGTCGTATCCCGCAAATCAAAAATATATCATGCACGTGCTGCTGCAGAAAGAATAGAAAATGCAATAGTTTATTCAGTAGGTAATAGAATTTCCCAAGATGCTGATATTTGCATAAAGGTGAGAATAGAAAAAAACTTGGTAAAAATAAGTATTGATAGTACTGGTGAGGGCCTTCACAAAAGAGGCTATAAGTCTTCCACCGGCAAAGCTCCAATGCGCGAAACGTTGGCAGCAGCATTTTTACGGATGTGCAAATTTGACCCTTCACAGCCCTTAATTGATCCAATGTGTGGTTCTGGTACATTCGTAATTGAGGCTGCAGAGATTGCAGTTGGTCAGGCGCCTGGTAAAAGGAGAGTTTTTAGCTTTCAAAAGTTTAAATCATTTGACTCAAGGACTTTTGAAATGTTGTTTCTAGATAAGAAAAAAATTACCAAAGTAGAATTACATTTATTAGGATATGACCGTGATAATGGTGCGATAAAAAATTCAAGACAAAATGCACAAACGGCTAACGTTAGTAATATTACAAGCTTTAATCACCAACCAATTAGTGATCTCGTTCCTTTATCAAATCAATGCGGTTTGATAATTTTTAATCCTCCATATGGAGCGCGTATTGGTGATAAAAAAAAGCTCTATGCATTGTATGCTAGGATAGGTACGGTGCTGAAATCAAAATTTCCTGGCTGGCGGGTTGGATTGATTACTTCGGATCGTTCACTGGCGAAAACAACTCAAATAAAATTTTCGTTTGTTAGCGAGCCGGTGAGCCACGGTGGACTTAAAGTCAGATTATATCACGCCACCTTATAAATGGTGTTTAATGGCCTCTACCAATATTAACAAACCTACAAAAATCAGTAAGCATCCAGATAGGATATTGAGTTTACGCATAGCAGCAGCAGAGCTTAATATTTCACGAGATTTTTCGACCATTACTGCTAATGCAAGATTTCCCAGGAATGGTATTAGTGATGATACCAAAGCAATTGCTATACAATCTGCAATTGTCAGCCTACTTAAATTAAAAAACCCTGGTAATATTCCAAGGTAGAATAAAGCTGCTTTAGGATTTCCAATTATAACTAATAGCCCGGCAGTAAATCCTGCCAACTCGCTGTTATTACTCAATTTAAGGTTTTGTGAGCTCACTTTTGAATTTTGATTATTTATTAAATTGATGCCCAACACTACGAATATAATTACTGCCAAATATTTCAGGTATAATAGTAAATTAGCGTACGAAGCAGCCAACGCAGCACTTCCTGCTATTGCTAGAGTGGGCCATATTATATCTCCGATTGCCACACCAGCGGCTAATGGTACTGCGCCATTAAGTCCACCTGTGATCGACCTAGAAATAATTGCTATCCAAACTGGACCAGGCGTGAGAAAAAGTACAAAAATTCCAAAAGCGTAAAAGATTAGGTCACTAAACAATATAGACATGTCAGGACCAATAAGACTAGCTATTTATATTATCAATGGAGAAATCGACTTCTTCAATATCTGAAACTCCTGAGTTATCAATTACATTGAAAAATTGTGCTTCGCGACCAAGTTCAGAAAAAAGTTTTTTGTCTGTGCCGGTCATCCATGCTTGAGCATCAAGAGCTTTTATTTCCTCATACAGCGCTGCTCGCCTATCTATGTCTAAATGTGCTGATATCTCATCTAAAAGCATTACTGGAGGATGCCCTAGTTCCAATTTTAGGGCCCGGGCATTAGCCAATATTATTGATATCAGCATAGCCTTTTGTTCTCCAGTTGAGCTGTCTTTGGCAGAAATACCTTTTTCTTTGTAAATAGCTTCCATATCTGAACGGTGGGGCCCAATCAGTGTGCGGCCTGCCATTATATCGAGGTGCCGGTTTTCGGATAGTAAACTGATGAATTCATCTTCATCTGTTGGCATATAATTGTCTTTTTGTGATAAAGATAGTTCAGCTATAGGAAACATAGTGATCGAATTATCTTGTGCTATGCAAATTTTTTTTAAAGTAGCGATACGGTTTAATTGAATTAAGAGGCCATTTTGAGCCATCTGGCGTTCAAGTGCTTTATACCAACCATTATCAGTTATTTTTTCTCTTAATAGACGGTTTCGTTCCCGCATAGCTTTATCATAGTTCAGAACGCTATCCGCGTGTTTTGGGAAAAAACTTAGAGTAAGCCGATCAAGAAATTTACGTCGGCCGTCTGCCCCCTCTATCCAGAGGCGATCCATAGATGGTAATAACCAAACTACTCTAAATAACTCTGCTAAATCATTTTGTTTTGCAAGTTTATCATTAATCTTGACAGTTCGAGATGAGGTATTTGTCCAAGAGGTTTCAATTAAATTAGAATTTACATCAGATATTACTTCTGCGTTTAGTTTCCATCCAATATTATCAGGATTTTTGCTCAGTTCCGCTGTACTTGCTCTTCGAAGACCTCTTCCCGGTGAAAGCAAGGAAATTGCCTCAATTATATTCGTCTTACCAGCACCATTGCTTCCAAATAAAGCTATTGGACCATTTCTCGCTTGAACTTGTGTGTGTTTGTAAGATCGAAAATGTGATAATGTCAGCCGATGAATATGCAAGACAAAACCTTATTTCTAAGCAAAATATTATACTCGCATTGGCATTACGACGTATAATGCAGATAAATCATTGCCCTCTCTAATTAGGACAGGATCTCCGGAAGAATTAAACATGAATATAGCATTTTCCTTATCAATTTGACCAGAAATTTCTAACAAATATTTAGCATTAAAGCCTATTTCTAAACGTTCGTCGCTATAGGCAACTGCTACCTGTTCTTCAGCTGCTCCACTGTCTGGAGAATTAACAATTAAAGTAAGTTGGTCGTCTTCTAAACTAAGTTTTACAGCCCGTGATCTTTCTGATGAAACTGTAGAAACTCTGTCAACAGCCTTTGCGAACTCATCAGCATCAACTTCTAACTTTTTCTCATTAGCTGCTGGGATTACTCTAGTATAATCAGGAAAAGTTCCTTCAATTACTTTTGATGTTAACGTAATATCAGGCGTTGCGAAGCGAACCTTTGTCTCCGAAACTGAAACAGCAATTTGGACTTCATCGTCATCTAAGAATTTTCTTATTTCCGCTACAGTTTTCCTTGGAATGATCACACCTGGTAACTCTTCTGCTCCTTCTGGTAATCCAGTATCTACTCTAGCTAGTCTGTGACCGTCAGTTGCCACGCACCTAAGCACTTTTGAATTTTCAAAGTTAGCGGAATGCATATAAACACCGTTTAAATAGTATCGAGTCTCCTCGGTAGAAATGGCAAATCTAGATTTATCGAATAGCCGACGAAGATCGCCTGATTTTGCAGAAAAATTCGCTGCATACTCTGATGAAGCCATAATTGGAAAATCTTCCTTGGGGAGTGTTGCTAAGGAAAAATTTGATCGTCCAGCTTCTACTGTGAGTCTACTACTTGCCGTGTCAGCTGTAAGCTCGATTAACGCCCCGTCAGGCAATTTACGAGCAATTTCATGCAATAAAACGGCTGAAACTGTAGTTGAGCCAGTACGATCGACTTTTGCCTGTACTCGGTCAACTATTTCTACATCTAGGTCTGTAGCCCGAAACTGTACTTTATCATCCTCAGCTTCAATAAGCACATTGGCAAGAATGGGAATTGTATTGCGGCGTTCAACCACCGATTGAGCGTGAGAGACAGCTTTTAAGAGGGTATTTCGCTCTATGCTTAATTTCATTTCTCTTGCTCCTATGATTAGATAATCGGAATATCAGGTTAAACCATTTTAAAACGTGCTCAAGTGTTTTCTGCAATTTAATATACATGGCACTTAGGGCGAAAATAACAATATTTATCTATAACTAATATATTGTTTTAAGCTTCAAGTGCTCGACGTAAGATTTCAACGTCTTCTGCAACTTGACCATCTTGGTTTTTTAATTCTTCTATTCGCTTAACGCCATGCATTACAGTTGTATGATCACGCCCTCCAAATCTTCGTCCTATTTCAGGGAGGCTACGACTTGTTAGGTTTTTTGAAAGATACATAGCAATTTGTCGAGGACGTGCATAAGTTCGCAGCCGTTTTGGTCCGATCATATCCGATAGACGAATATTGTAGTGCTCAGAAACCTTGCGTTGAATTTCCTCAATTGTAATTTTTCTTTCTGATGCTCTTAGTACATCAGCAAGACAGTCTTGTGTAACGTCCAAAGTTATATGGCGACCAACTAAGGATGCAAAAGCAAACAACCGGGTTAATGCACCTTCAAGAACCCTGACGTTTGTAGATATTCTAAGAGCCAAAAATTCTAGAACTTCTGAATCTAAACTGAGATCTGGATACTGTTTACTGTACAGCTCTACTTTTGACTGAAGAATTCCTAGTCGTAGTTCATAATTAGTTGGATGTAGATCCACAACTAAACCACATTGTAATCTGCTTTTGATACGTTCTTCTAGCCCCTTTATTTCGCCAGGCGCCCTATCTGCTGAAATTATAATTTGTTTTCCTTGGTCTACAAGAGCATTAAAAGTATGAAAAAACTCTTCCTGCGTACTATCTTTTCCAGCAATAAATTGAACGTCGTCAACCATTAGTATATCAACAGATCGGAAAATTTGTTTGAAATCCATCATCTTTCGTTCCCGCAGTGACTGAACAAAGCGGTACATAAACTGTTCAGCTGATAGATATAAAACGTTTAAATCTGGTCTTTTGTTTGATAATTTCCATGCTATGGCATGCATAAGATGTGTTTTACCTAATCCAACGCCCCCGTATAGAAATAGTGGATTAAACGTTACGGCCGTTCCATTCGCAACTCGTCGGGCAGCGGCATGTGCTAATTCATTTGGTTTCCCAACTATAAAACTATCAAAAGTAAACCTTGGGTCTAATGGGGCGCCAGGTATTACTTCAGGCCGTTTCATAGTTGACTTTGAAACTTTTTCTTCATTTTTCGAATTAGATTTTTTTGTAAGATCATCTGTGTTTACTTTAAAAGAAACACGAGTAATTCCTTTATTAAGAGTATTGAGCTTGAAAAGAATTATATCGCCAAAATTTTGAGATACATAATTACCTAAAAATGTTGTCGGTACGTTAAAAATTGCTACTCCGTCTACCACTTCAGAGAACTCAAGTGGTGATATCCAGTTTGTAAAATTATTTTTGCCTATGGTTTCCTGAAGTTCTTCTTGAATTTTTCCCCAAAAATCTTTGTTCATTTTTTAATTCCTAAAACTTCAGTTGCGTCACAGCTCAACAGCTTTAATAGCGTCATTTCCTGCTAAAGATTTACATAAATCAAGCTTGGCGAAGTCTCGCTCCGCTAGCGATGCAACAAATTTTTAGATTGGTCAGAATTAGACGCAGTGTGGCAAACCACTCCTAATAAACTGAACCCCCCAGGCGAACGACTCGCTAAAACAAACTTAACAAGTGTTTCTTGATTCATTCAACAGAACTTAAGACTTGACTCAAAAAAAAATAAAGAGAATCACAAAGTAGTAAAAAGTATTAAGAAAAAACAAAGGGACGCAGAAGGCGTCCCTTTAAAATTAATCATTAAATAATTATTAAGCTAGGGATTTAACTCTAGCAGAAAGCCGCGACATTTTTCTAGCAGCAGTATTTTTCTTGTAAACTCCTTTGGTAACGCCGCGCATAAGTTCTGGTTGCGCAGATTTTAAAGCGGAAACAGCCGACTTCTTATCACCTGATGTGATAGCCTCTTCTACTTTTTTTAAAAAGGTACGGATACGTGATCTACGAGCCTTATTTACTTCGAGCTTACGATCGTTTTGTCTTGCTCTCTTTTTTGACTGAGGCGTATTTGCCATTTACAGACCCTTATATTCCTAAATTTCGTTGTTCTTTATGCGTGTCTCTAATTCGAGTCAACACGTCTCGTAACAAATTATTAGGTTTTATGTTATTTATCTCGAAACTGAGCGTCTCGTTTCTCACTAAAAGCTGCCATTCCTTCCTTTTGATCCTCAGTTGAAAACAATGAGTGGAAAATTCGGCGCTCAAAACGCAATCCTTCTGCTAATGGCATTTCATGCGCTCTATTTACCATTTCTTTCACGGCCATTGTTGTAAGCATTGATTTTTCAGATATCTTTAGTGCAGCCGACAAGGCTTCATCCAGGAGCTTTTTAACTGGGACAACTCTACTAACTAATCCACATCTCTCGGCTTCATCCGCTTCCATCAATCTTCCTGTCAGGTTCATCTCCATTGCTTTTGATTTGCCAACATATCGGGTTAATCTTTGTGTGCCTCCCAAGCCGGCAGATACACCTAGATTTATTTCAGGTTGACCGAATTTTGCTGTATCTGAGCAAATTATAAAATCGCACATCATTGCTAGTTCACAACCACCTCCTAATGCATATCCAGATACGGCGGCAATTATTGGCTTTCTAATTCTGCCTATTCTTTCAGACTCGCTGGTAAACATGTCCTCTAAGAATACTTCAGAAAAGCTCTTCTCTTGCATCATTTTTATATCAGCACCTGCTGCAAATGCTTTCTCAGATCCCGTAAGTACTATACACCGGACTTTATCATTTTTCTGACTGTCCTCTAAAGCTTCTGCGAGCTCTTCAAGGAGCTGTTTGTTTAATGCATTTAGGGCTTCTGGCCGATTTAGTTTGATAACACAAACGTGATCTTCAACGTCAACTATGAGTGTTTCATAAGCCATCAGCTATGTCTTTCATCGTGTTTACAGACCTTTTTTTAACATTTTTGCTAGAAGACTCAAGCTATCTTTGGCAATTGCTGCAATAAAAACTTGAACGACCAGCTTGCCTTATACGTTCTATTTTACTGTCACATCCTGTGTTATAACAATCTTGATCTTCGCGACCATAAACATCAAAGCTATGCTGAAAATAACCCAAATCCCCTGATGCATTTCGAAAATCTCTCAGTGAAGATCCACCTGACGATATCGCTTCCAAAAGTATTTCTTTAATTATAGGTACCAGAGAGCTGAGTTTTTTCTGTGATATATGAGTTGCTTGGCGTTTCGGCGAAATTCCGGCCCGGAAAAGTGCTTCGCATACATATATATTGCCTAGGCCCGCAACAACACGCTGGTCTAGTAATGCTGATTTTATGTTTGTTTTTTTTAAACGCATAGTGCTCACAAAATATGCTTCATTGAACCTGTTACTCAATGGCTCGGGTCCAATTTGACTTAGCATGCCGCTCAGTTCTAAGGTTTCAGTTGTAAGTAGATCAATAATACCAAATCGTCGAGGGTCATTGAAAGTAAGTTGATGATTATCCTTTAAATGCAAAATAAAGTGGTCATGCTTTTGGCTACGGGTCGTATTATGATGAAAAGTGCCTGCAACTTTTCGTGAGATCATAATTCTACCTGACATCCCTAAGTGCATGATTAAAGTTTCCCCTTCAGACAAATCAATGAGTATATATTTTGATCTGCGATGCAAAAAGTTTATCTTACGGTTTTTTAGGCGTTTAGCGAGATTATTTGGAAATGGTCTTCGTAGGTCAGGCCTATTTACTTGAGCATAATCAATTTGATTACCCTCTAAAATCGGAGAAATACCCCGTAAAACAGTTTCAACTTCTGGTAATTCGGGCATAAATTTGTCCCATAATTATTCGAGCGCATTGTATCGCGCCATAACTAATCTATAAGTAACATAAAATTGTTTTTGGTTTGGAGCAATGTCAGATAAGAAAGAAAATACAACCCATTTTGGCTTTGAGACCATTCTAGAAAAAGATAAGTCTGAGAAAGTCCAAGGTGTTTTTAGTTCAGTAGCTTCAAAATATGATGTCATGAATGATGTTATGTCTCTAGGAATACATAGGGTCTGGAAGGATGCAATGATGGACTGGTTAGCCCCCATCGGTGGTCAGGCATTATTAGATGTTGCTGGGGGTACCGGTGATATCTCGTTTCGTTTTCTAAAGCGCGCCAGCGGTGCAAATGCCACAGTTTTAGATTTGACCGAACCAATGCTGGCGGAGGGAAGAAAGCGAGCTGAAACTGCTGGTATTTCTGGTCAACTTGAGTGGGTAGTGGGTGATGCTATGGCTCTTCCTTTTGAAGATGATAGCTTTGATGTGTACACTATTAGTTTCGGGATACGTAATGTTACTGATCCGCAAAAGGCTCTGTCTGAAGCTTATCGAGTTTTAAAGCCAGGTGGCAGAATTATGGTTCTTGAGTTCTCTCATATTCCCAATAATTTATTGCAATGGTTTTATGATAAATATTCATTTAATGTGATACCACGGTTGGGGCAAATAATTGCAAGCGACAGAAGCAGCTATCAGTATCTCGTTGAAAGTATCAGGAAATTTCCAAAGCAAGAAACTTTTATGAAACTTATAAATGCGGCTGGTTTTGAGAATACCAAATTTCGCAACTTAACTATGGGAGTGGCTTGTTTACACTCTGGATGGAAAATTTAAATGCGTGGGCCTCATAATATACTGCGGTTAATTCGTACGGGAGCAACTCTTGAGCGTACTGGTGCTATGCCAGTCATATTAAATGCTTTGGATGCCCCTAAAACGTTAAAGTTTGCTGCTAGACTTGTTGTATGGCCATTTCAGTTTTTAGGCCGAAAGGGAGATCAATCATTACCTCCTGCTCCAAGAGCTTTAACAGCAATGGGTCCTGCATACATTAAATTTGGTCAAATACTATCTACGCGACCAGATGTGGTCGGCCAAGAACTTGCTGATCAGTTGCGCGTTCTACAGGATAAATTGCCTCCGTTTTCCACCAAAGTTGCAAAGCAAAGTTTTAAGTCAGAGATAGGTATTGATGCTGATGATGTATTCAGTGATTTCTCAGCGCCTGTTGCGGCTGCATCTATTGCTCAGGTTCACCGTGCCCAATTAAGAGACACGGGTCTTAGCGTTGCTATAAAAGTTTTAAGACCTGAAATAGAGCGGGCTTTTCAAAGAGATATCGATACCTTTTATTTTGCTGCAAGGTTAGTTGAGTTTGTATCTCCTAAGTCGCGCCGTTTAAGGCCCATGGATGTGATTGCTCATTTTCATGGAGTGGTTCGTGGAGAACTAGATTTGCGTTTAGAAAGTGCATCAGCATCTGAATTTTTAGCAAATATCAGTCAAGATAAGGGTTTTTCCGTACCTTCGGTGAACTGGAGCTTATCTAGTCGCCGGGTCATGACTTTGGATTGGGTAGATGGGGTGCCCATGGGAGATACCGACGCACTACTGGCAGCTGGTCATAATCTAAGCGAGCTTGGTGATAGGGTTTTGCACATGTTTTTAAATCATGCTCTTAGGGATGGTTTTTTCCATGCCGATATGCATCAAGGAAATCTTAAAGTTTCTAGTAATGGAGATATTGTGGCCTTTGATTTTGGGATCATGGGCCATATTGATGAATACACAAGGCGTGTCTATGCAGAAATTTTGTTTGGGTTTATAAAAAGAGACTACAAGCGCGTTGCAGAGGTACATTTTGAAGCTGGATACGTTCCACAAGATCAAAATGTTGATGAGTTCGCTCGTGCTCTGCGGGCTGTAGGAGAGCCAATTTTTGGTATGGATGCATCCAATATATCAATGGGAAGGCTTTTAAGTTACCTATTTGAGGTAACAGAGCGTTTTGGCATGGAAACGCGTACAGAACTTATTCTTCTGCAGCGGACAATGGTTGTAGTTGAAGGCGTAGCTAGGTCATTAAATCCACAAATAAATATTTGGGAAGTAGCGCGCCCAATTGTCGAGGGATACATTAAGTCCAGTTTGGGTCCAGTAGCAGTATTTAATGATCTGACGACTACACTTAAAGTTTTAGCGCGTTTTGGGCCAAGATTACCGACCTTGGTTGAACAGGCTTTAATTAAACAGTCTAATCCAGAGCCTCAAATCTTGAAAAGACATTGGTTAAGCAATTTTAAGCTATTTGGGTTGGGATGCATACTTATATGCTTACTAACACTAATTCTCTTTTTGTACATGCATATTAATTTTGATTGATAAAAAAATATAACTAGTAGCTATGTTGATCAAAAACTTTGGAAATATCGCCACGCCAATTGGCCTTATATAGTTCAATCAATTTATCGGCGGCTGTGCGTTTAGTTTTCACAACTTCTTTGAGTTCGTCAAGAAAATGAGTTTCATCTGGGAATTTAGAGTTAAAGCTTGGGATTGAGCGAGCTTTTAGACCCTCATTTGCAATGGTCAGTACTTCTCTGGCAAGTTCAATCATTTTAATGTTACCAACTTTGGCCTGAAGCCCTTTATCTGCAGCTTCGACCCTGAGCTCTTCGCGGGTCTCTCGCTTCCATTCTTTTACAAGATCCCATGCCGCGTCGAGAGATGATTGGTTATAGCACAATCCAACCCAAAGTGCAGGAAGTGCACAAAGGCTTCGCCAGGGACCTCCATCCGCCCCACGCATTTCTATAAATTTTTTCAAACGGGCTTCAGGGAACATTGTGGTCAGATGATCGGCCCAGTCATTTAAAGTTGGCAACTCGTTGGGTAGCGCCGGCAATTTGCCCTTTAGAAAATCGCGAAAAGATTGGCCTAATGCATTTATATATTTTCCATCTCGATAAACGAAATACATTGGGACATCTAGGGCATAATCAACCCATCTTTCAAATCCAAAGGTTGGCTCAAAGATAAAGGGGATTGTGCCGGTGCGTGAGGGGTCAAGATCTCTCCACACGCGGCTTCTCCAACTTTTACACTGAGTAAGTTTGCCTTCGAAAAATGGGGAATTTGAAAAAAGTGCCGTGCTAACAGGTTGCAGTGCGATTGCAACTCGCATTTTCTTAACCATATCGACTTCAGACTCAAAGTCTAAATTAACTTGAACGGTGCATGTTCGATACATCATTATTTTGCCCATAGTGCCAACTTTATCCATATAATCTGTCATAAGTCGGTATCGGCCTTTTGGCATTAGCGGCATTTCATGGTGTTTCCACGTGGGAGCTGCCCCTAACCCAATGAAACCAATACCAAGATCTTCAGCGATATTTTTAACTTGGTTTAAATGCGTATTCACCTCATCGCAAGTTTCATGGATACTTGCCAAGGGAGCTCCCGATAGCTCAAGCTGTCCTCCCGGCTCGAGTGAGACGTTAGCACCACCCATTGTCAGTCCTATAATATTGCCTGCTTCAAATATAGGTTCCCAGCCGTACCTATCCTGTAACCCAATTAATACTGACTTTACTGATCCGGTCCCATCATATGGTATGGGTTTTAAAGTATCTTTAAAGAAACCAAATTTTTCGTGTTCAGTGCCGACTTTCCAATCTGACTTAGGTTTGCATCCATCAGATAGGTAATGCACTAATTGGTCATAGTGCTCGATAGCACCACCGCCCGACTGAGGAATTGACATAGCTTGACCTTAAATACTTATTTTAAAACTTATATGTAATCTAACGCTTTTTTTATAATCTTAGCTAGATTCACATTAGTCGTATTTTTGCCAAAGAACAGTCTTATTACATTGCGAAGAAGATAATGCTTCTAACATTTGGTGAATTTGAAATCCTTCCAAGCTGTTAAAAACATCAAATAATACTTCGTTGCCTTCTACATTTGTCGGTATTTCTATAGTATAATCAGCGGTTCTCTCTATTATCCATGTACTAGAAGTATTTGATTTATCAATACTCAGGCATTCTATATCCGAAATTGAAAATATAGCGCCAGTTTTCGGCCCAAAGTAGCTAATTTGTCCCTCTGTGAATTCAACTATTCCTCCGCCCGTTTCTGTTCTCTTAAAACTAGTGCGCTGATAGCCTACATAAGCAAAAATTATCCCAGTTATCAAAACTCCATATCCAACGAAATAAAGTGTACCATATGAATTTATTATCCAATACAAACCTAATCCCGCAAACATTATCGCAACAATAGTTTCCCGCCAGATGAGTAAACTGTCTAATAAAATATTTTTCTCCATCACCAATCGCCGAGGTAATTTTGCCATAATGAAATTGCAGTGACAGCTGCTGTATCAGCTCGCAAAATCCTTGGGCCAAGACTTATACTAAAGGTAAATTTTAGTCCTTTGAGATAATTTCGCTCTATTTCCGAAAAACCCCCTTCAGGGCCTACGAGTATAGCCCATTTACCTTTTTTTAGATTTTCCAAATTTACCTCTGATTCTTCCAATTTTTCATCACAAATTAGGATTCTTCTGTTTGGTGGAAAATTTTCGAGCACTTCGTCAAGTTTTTGCAATTCCTCTATTTTGGGAATGTAAGTCCCTCCACATTGCTCTGCAGCCTCTCTTGCATGTGCGATTAACCTATTTAACTTAATTCGATCCGCGTTTGTGTGTTTGGTTTGGACTGGTATTATTTTCGCAACTCCAAGCTCAGTGGCCTTTTCAACTATGAAGTCTGTACGGACTTTTTTCAAAGGAGAAAATAACAGCCATAGGTCGGGTGGCATAATTTGTGGTTTTGTTTGCTTAATACAAAACAACAATCCACTTTTCTTTGAAATTTCTTCAATGGATGCCTCCCACTCTCCATTATTCCCATCAAAAATTAAGATTTTTTCACCGATACCTTTACGCATCACTGAAAAAATATAATGAGCCTGATCCTTGTTCAAAGGAACGGATTGCGCTTCCCCCAATGTGTGATCTACAAAGAGTCTAATTTTATTCATATCGGATGATACTGTATGCCCCATTTAGAGCCATTACCAGATGCTAAGGACCGAATATTTGATGCAGTTGAAAACAATTGGGTAGATAGTCATGCACCATATTGGTCTCAGCCTTTTTTAAAGTTATCTAGAATGGATCGTCCAATTGGAACTTGGCTTTTATTGTTGCCATGTTGGTGGGGTTTGCTAATTGGGATATTAACTAATGGGTTTCCAAGGTTATACGATTTGTGGATCTTAGTTGCCTGTGCGTTTGGTGCTATATTAATGAGAGGCTCTGGGTGTACGTGGAATGATATTAATGATCGTAAAATTGATGGTAAAGTTCTGAGGACAAAACTTAGGCCCATTCCCAGTGGCTCTATAACTGTGAGAATTGCAGCTCTATGGATGATCATTCAAGCTCTTATCGCTTTATTAATTCTGTTGACCTTTAACATTACGGCTATTGCGTTAGGCTTTATAGCGATATTACCTGTTGCCATTTATCCTTTCGCAAAAAGATTTACTTGGTGGCCACAATTTTTTTTAGGAATTGCATTTAACTGGGGTGTTCTTTTAGCTTTTGCAGCTTCCACAAATTTTTTGAATTGGCCGTGTTTCTTACTTTATCTCGCAGGAATTTCTTGGACTTTATTTTATGATACGATTTATGCTCATCAAGATAAAGAAGATGATGCAATGCTTGGCGTTAAATCAACAGCCATTTTGTTTGCAGATAGAACGAAAATTTGGTTATTTATTTTTGCCTCTATAGCAGCAGGTTTAATGACATTATCCTTTATTAGTTCTGCAAGTGGCCTGAAGATGTTTATTGCAATTGCAGGCGCTCTATTTTTTTATTTTCATATGGTGTTGCAAGTTATTAAGTTGGACATCCAAAACGGTCAAAATTTATTAGACACATTCCGTTCTAATCGCAACACAGGCTTTATCCCTGTTATTTTTTTAAGTGCTTCGGTTCTGTTTTAAATTACTTCGTTTAATTCTCAAATGTTTTCAACTACTGTGGCGGGTAAATGTTTAATTCCGTGTATAAATTTAAATATTTTATTTTTGTGTTAGCAGCTTTTATTTCGGTATTAGCCGCCATAGTTTTTTGTAATTTTATTGAAGCAAGATCAAAAAATCATCTTAAGTCCGTCCTGAGTGAGGCCGGATATTCTTGGGCTGAGATCGATACTGATGGCTTGCAGATTTTCATACATGGAAATGCGCCCGAAGAATCTGAAAGGATAAGTGCTATTAAACTTGTCCGATCCTTAGTTGCCCCCCAGCGGTTAATTGACAATATTTCTAGTATTGAAAGTACCGAAGGAAAACAAAAGGCTATCAATTTAAAAATATTAAAGTCGATTGGTAAAGTGTTTATAATTGGCAGTTTCCCTGAAGGGTCTGACCTTTTAGATTTTGAAGCAATGCTTAATAAAAGCTTATCTAGTGATGAAGAATACAGTATAATCGTTGATCAAACAAATCTAACTCCTACTGTGAATTGGGAAGTAACGACTTCTTACGCTCTATCTTTGTTAGATATAATAAAAATTGGAAAAATTGAGACGGATGGTGAACGACTTTTTTTAGAGGGTATAGCAAGGGACAATCTCCATGACGAAAATCTTTTAGAGAATATAAAATCTCGGGCTCCACTTAATTTGCCAGTTGAAATCTTATTTCACCAACCTCGTGAATTGATTTCTCCTTTTACCTTTCAGATAGAGATTAAAAATGGATTATTGAAGTATTCTAATTGTGTGGTAGCAGATGAAATAAGTAAAATTCAGATTGATGAACTTGCTAAAAAACTGAGTGCTACGGCCTTGCAAGAATGTTTAGTTGGGCTTGGAGAGCCAAGTCCTCAATGGACGGAAGCATTAAAAAAGGCATTTTCCATTTCAGCACAACTTGTGAATGCAAAAGTAGTATTTGATAACCTCAATATCTCTATTATACTAGATCATTCATTTTCGGAACAGGAGTACGACAAAATTATAAAGTCTATCTCAAATACTTTCCCGTCAGAGTTTGTTTTGTCATTAGTAAAACTTTCAAATAAAGAAATTAATGAAGTATTATCTAATAAAGTTGTAGCCACTTTAAGTCCCGAAGGTCTTTTGAAAATTATAGGTCCCATAGGCGAGGGCTTTGATGAAGACCTGGTTGCTAATTTCGCTAAAGCACGCTTTGGTTCTGAATATGCATCAACTTCTCTTTACAATGTTGGGTCACTTCCACCGGATTGGGGGTTTAGAATTATTGCTGGCTTGGAAGGGCTAAACGAGTTAAAGAATGGTATATTAGAGGTAACTCCAAATTTGATAGAAATTAGAGGGACAACTTACAAAAAATTTTCTTCGGCTAAAATCACGAAGCTTATTGGGAATAAGATTGGCTATAATCAGCGGCTTTCACTTGAAATTGATTATGTTGAAATGCCAAAACCTAAAGATAATAGTTTAACTGCATCACAGTGTGTTGCTAAAATTGCAGATGTTTTAGAGGTGAGAAAAATCAAGTTTGAACCCGGTTCTGATAGAGTAGACCTTGCTGGACAAGAAATTCTTGATGATATAGCAAAAATTTTGTTCAATTGTGGCAACATAATTTTAGAAATTGGTGGGCACACCGATAGTCAAGGAAGAGAGCAGATGAATTTGAATTTGTCTCAGGCCAGAGCAAATGCTGTACTGTTTGAATTACAAAGACGACGTATTTTAACTAAGAATATTGTGGCGAAAGGTTACGGAGAAAGTCAGCCTATCGCATCAAATGAAACTGAGCAAGGTCGAGAAAAAAATAGAAGAATAGAATTTAGGCATCTAGATCTATCTTTGGGTGTCAAGTTACGCTCTGAAAATGAAATTAGTGATTAATGTAGGCAAATAATGAGCCAGTTTGACTTAATAATTTTTACATCAATTGTCTTATTTGTAACTTTTTGTTTGGGGTGGTTGGCGCATCTATTAATAGCAAAGTTGGGTCATAAAGCTGAGAGTAGCCGAACAAGTGAGCACGCCATAGTGGAAGCTTTTTATAACTCGGAAACTGAACATGCTAATATTGTTAATAAGTTAAAAGAGCGTGATAATGAACTCACAAATAAACTAGCCCAAGCTCAAGCTGAGCTTAGCGCTACGATGGATGGATTGCATAATGCTAGAGTTGAAATAGAAAGTTTACGTGAGAACTCTAAAAAAACCCAAAAAAATAAAAAATAGTTTATTTTTTATCTCCAACGCTCCAATGCGCTTTCATCGTCCAAAACGGACTTAACCCATTGATAACCGTCCTTTGTAACTTCTTTTTTCCAAAATGGCGCTCGACTCTTTAGATAATCCATCAAAAATTCAGCAGATTGGAATGCATCACGACGATGTCTTGCGGCAGTTGCAACCATCATTATCCGGTCACCTAGTAAAAGTTTCCCATGTCTGTGTATAACTAGTGCATCATATAGCGACCACCGTTCCACAGCCATCTCTACGTAGTTTGAAATAGCTTTCTGAGTCATTCCAGGATATTGTTCTATATCCATATGCATTAGCGATTTTTCACTATTATTGCGAACAATTCCGTGAAATGAGACGACTGCACCAATATTGGTATCCCCATTATTAAATAATTTTAACTCTTTTCCTATATCAAAATCTTTAAGCTGCACAGATATCCGCACTTTATCCTCCTGTCATGGGAGGAAAAAATGCAATTTCTATAGCACCATTTAATTTTGTATCAAATTCGCAGAGCTCTTGATTAATGGCCACTTTTATTGCTGAAAGATCTGAGAATGCGATCTCGTATCTTGGTTCTTTTTGTTTTAATTCCTCTACAAGTTCCATAACAGTCCCAGATTGTGTTTCTACTATTTCGTATGGCACGCCTATACGTTCTCTAACCCAAGCAAAGTATAATACTTTTATCATTTGCCCTCTCTAAGTACGGGTAGTGCTTTTTTGAAGTATTCAAAGCCTGTTATCAGTGTTAATATAGCGGCCAACCACAGCATAACTAGACCAAAATTTTCTAACCAATATAAAAAATCAAAATTTAATATTGCTGTTTGGTCAATTTCAGGATTTTGTGAATTGTTAATACTGGTGCCTTCTTTTCGCTTAATATATTTTACTACGTAATGCTCTACCACCCCTTGCGCAAATAAAAGGGCGATAGATAACATTTGTGAGGTCGTTTTCCACTTTGCTAAAACGGTCACCGTTAGATCGATTGGGCTATCCCCAACAAATTCTCTTAGTCCAGATATGAAAACTTCTCTAAATAGGATAAAAGTTGCTGGCAGTACAAGCCAAGGTGACATGCTCGAGTAACCTACAATTACCATTAAAGCAATTACAACCATTGCTTTATCAGCAATTGGGTCCAACATTGCTCCAAGTTTAGTCTCTTGACGCCATATACGGGCCAGATATCCGTCAAACCAGTCGGTTATAGATGCGAGTAAAAATAGTGATAAAGCAAACCAATCTGCATAAGGTCGGTCAAAATATAGAAACATTACGGCCAAGCCGGGCGCAGCCAGCAGTCTAATGATGGTTAAAATGTTGGGAATAGTCCAGATCATCGACGCCTTACCCTATATCTGTTATTTGCTGCTACAAATCATCTCTAGATAATGCTTGTTAAACTATTTGGCACGGTAGCTCTAATAAAGGCTTTCATTTTAGTGTTTTGACCAATTCCATACTAACTATTTTTGAAAATTTGGACTAAGCGCAGTATCGCGAGTTCATAACCTTGTACTCCACAGCCAACAATAACACTGTCAGCGCGCTGAGAAACATACGAAAAATGGCGAAAGCTTTCCCTTTTATGAATATTTGATATATGGACCTCAATAATTGGACCATAAAACATTTCTAACGCATCAAAAATTGCTATAGACGTATGAGAATATGCTCCTGGGTTTATTATTATCGCATCTGAGGTTTCTCTTGCCGTGTGTATCAGCTCTACAAGTTGCCCCTCATAATTTGTCTGTTTGCTTTCGAGCTCTAATCCATTTTTTTTTGCAAGTTTCTTACATGCTTCTTCAACATTGTTTAGTGTTATATCTCCATAAACTTGTGAATCTCTTTTACCAAGCATATTTAGATTTGGCCCGTTAAGAAGAAGAATTTTATTTGCCATTATAGTGTCCGTCCTTTGTTGGTGTATATTTGGACCTGTTAAGCAACACTTGCAAGTACTATATTATTGTCCATAAGATAAGACCAATACCAAGCAAAATCCTATAGATAATGTATGGTAAAAACCCGAAAGATTTCAGAAATCGAAGCATAACTGCAATGGCCAAATATGCAGCAGTATAAGAAAATATTAAAGTTATTAAGATAACTTCAAATTCAAATTTGCTGCCATTTAAGTAATTTTCCATAATTGAGAGAGCACTTGCCGCAATTATCACTGGGATAGACAGTAGCATAGAGATTTTAACTGCATGTTCTCGACTGTATCCTAATAGCCTAGAAGCGGAAATAGTTATACCCGATCTTGATGTGCCAGGAATTAATGCTAATGCTTGCCAACAACCAATTTTAAATGAATTTTTTAAAGACCAAGTTATATCTCCAAATTTTTGAGTTTGTTTGTTCCTGTTGTCTGACCACCAAAGGAAGACACCAAAGACTATCATTGTAATTCCAATTAACAAAATATTATCACGCATGAGGATATCATAACCGAGCAGCTTAATTGCAAGGCCAAATACCATCGCGGGGATTGTTGCAACTATCAGACATAGTGCGATAAAACTATCGTTGGTATAAACTTTGCCGGTTAAAAGTTTGGCAAGACCAAACCAAATATGCTTTGTATCCTTCCAGAAATAGGTAATTACTGCTAAAAGTGTGCCAAAATGGACTGCAATATCTATTGTCTGCCCTTGATCTGGTAATTTACTGAAATGGTGCAATAATATTAAATGCGCACTAGAGGAAACGGGAAGAAACTCCGTTAATCCTTGGATTATTGCTATCAAGGTAAGATTAAATAGTAACATTGAGTGTTCCGAATATTAATTTGTTTGATTCTAACTTGGGAAATAAAAATTAAAAAGGAGCATTTTAAGTCCGAAGCGGACATAAAAATGACCTAAATAGCGAATTTCTCTTGATATATCCTATTATATTGTAAAAATAGGTCAGTAATTATTACTTTTAATTTCAACTGAACTGATGTATATGCTCCTTTCTTATGTTTAAAGGATATAATTATGCCTACTCAACCAATGCTAAAATTTGTGAAAATCGATCGCAATATGCCGGAAAAGCGCGTTGCTGACGAACGAAAAGAGGATTTTCAAGAGATTTACTCTGAATTTGCAAAAGAGAAAGCAGAAGAGCAGGCAAGCAGATGCAGTCAATGTGGCGTACCATTTTGTCAGTCTCACTGTCCTCTACATAATAATATCCCTGACTGGCTTCATTTAACTGCTACAGGTAGATTAAAAGAAGCTTATGAAGTTTCCCAACAAACTAACACTTTTCCAGAAATCTGTGGAAGAATATGCCCACAAGATCGATTGTGTGAGGGAAATTGTGTTATTGAGCAGTCAGGGCATGGAACAGTCACTATTGGTGCTGTAGAAAAATATATTACTGACTTAGCATGGGCGAATGGATGGGTTAAACCCTCGAAAGCATCTGTCGACCTTGACCTAAGTGTTGGAATAATAGGCGCCGGTCCTGGCGGCTTAGCGGCAGCTGAACGCTTAAGAGGCGCTGGTATTAAAGTTTGCGTTTATGATCTCTACGATAGGGCAGGAGGATTACTAACCTATGGTATACCAAGCTTTAAACTTGAAAAGGATGTTGTTTCTCGCAGAATCGATAACTTAAAAAAATCCGGTGTTAATTTTAATATGAATTGCAAAATTGGAAAGGACCTATCATTTTCTGACCTGAGAAAAAAGCACAATGCAGTCATCATAGCAACTGGTGTTTACAAATTCCGAGAAATAAACATTCCAGGCAATGGCTTGGATGGTGTGGTCGATGCTCTTAACTACCTAACAGCATCGAATAAAGTAAATTTTGGAGATAAAGTACCCTCATTTACTGATGGTACTTTGAATGCAGCTGGAAAAAGGGTCGTTGTAATAGGCGGTGGTGACACTGCAATGGATTGTGTGCGAACAGCAATTCGGCAGGGTGCAAAGTCCGTTAAGTGCATGTATCGGCGTGATCGGGTTAATATGCCAGGTTCTCAGCGAGAAGTTAAAAATGCAGAAGAAGAAGGTGTTATATTTGAATGGCTTACTGCACCTCAAGGGTTTACTTCAGGCTCCAGCAGAAAAAGTTTAGTTAATCTAGAAGGTGCTAATGGTCCTGTACGAGGAGTAATTGGACGTAAAATGCGATTGGGCGCTCCTGATGCAACAGGGCGACGCGTTCCAGAAGAGGTTCATGGTAGCGATTACAATGAGCCAGCTGATTTAGTTATAAAGGCTTTGGGTTTCGAACCGGAAGATTTGCCTACCCTATGGGAGCAATCTGAACTCCCAGTTACTCGGTGGGGAACTATAAAAGTAGAGGTAGGAACTGGTAAGACAGCGCTAGATGGTGTCTATGCAGTCGGTGACATAGTTAGAGGAGCATCGCTTGTTGTTTGGGCCATCCGTGATGGCAGGGATGCAGCAGATGCCATAATTGCCAATTTAAGAACAGACCAATCTGTGATCGCAGCAGAGTAGATAAGTGAATTATAACCAAAAGCTAGTGGTTTAAGGTTAGCTCCAAAGGAAATAGACATGCAAAAATTTGATAGAAACTGGGCAACCAATGAGGCACACAAACGGTCATGGATGAATGAAAACAGTATGTATTGTGAAAACTTTGAACATGCATCATGCGGTGTCGGTATGGTTGTCTCAATCGAGGGAAAACCTAGCAGAAAAGTTGTTGAACTTGGGATAGATGCTTTAAAAGCCATTTGGCATAGGGGTGCCGTCGATGCAGATGGGAAAACTGGTGATGGGGCAGGCATTCATGTACAAATTCCAGTTTCTTTCTTTTACGATCAAATAGAACGAACAGGACACAAGCCCAGGCAAAATGAATTAATGGCTGTAGGGCAGGTATTCCTTCCGAGGGCGGATTTTGGAGCGCAGGAAACATGCCGAACGATTGTTGAAACTGAAGTTCTAAGAATGGGCTATTATATTTATGGATGGCGCCATGTTCCTGTGAAGGTTGAATGCCTAGGTGAAAAGGCGAATGCAACCAGACCAGAAATTGAGCAAATCTTAATTTCAAATTCTAAGGGTGTTGATGAAGACACGTTTGAGCGCGAGTTATATGTAATAAGGCGCCGCATTGAAAAGTCGGCATTACAGGCGGGCGTGCCTCAATTGTACCTCGCTTCACTTTCCTGTCGCTCAATTATTTATAAGGGTATGATGCTCGCAGAACAGGTCGCTGTCTTCTATCCTGATTTATGCGATGAAAGATTTACCTCCACTTTTGCTATATACCATCAAAGATACTCTACGAATACATTTCCTCAGTGGTGGTTAGCACAACCGTTTCGGATGTTAGCCCACAACGGTGAAATAAATACTCTGAAAGGCAATGTAAATTGGATGAAAAGTCATGAAATAAGAATGGCATCATCGGCCTTTGGAGAAATGGCTGATGATATAAAGCCGATAATACCTGGAGGTTCATCGGACTCAGCTGCATTGGATGCAGTGTTTGAAGCATTGGTAAGAGCCGGAAGAAGTGCTCCGATGGCGAAAACTATGTTGGTTCCCGAGAGTTGGTCAAAACAAGCCATAGAACTTCCACAATCATGGCGAGATATGTATTCATATTGTAATTCTGTTATGGAGCCATGGGATGGACCTGCTGCTCTTGCAATGACGGATGGGCGATGGGTATGTGCTGGATTAGATCGCAATGGGTTGCGCCCAATTCGATATGTCATAACAGGTGATGGCTTATTAATAGCAGGTTCTGAAGTTGGAATGGTACCCATTAATGAAGCAAATTGTAAGGAAAAAGGTGCACTTGGGCCCGGACAGTTACTTGCTGTAGATTTAGAAGATGGGAAATTATATCATGATGAAGAAATCAAGAATAAACTAGCAAGTGCTCATCCATTCGGTGAGTGGACAAAAAAAATAAAAGAACTGGACACGAAGCTTTCTGGTGTTCAAGAAAAACAGATCTATTTTGGAGAAGATTTACGCAAGCGACAGATTGCTGCCGGATATTCTATTGAAGAAATCGAACAAATCTTGGTTCCAATGGCAGAAGACGGTAAAGAGACTTTAGCTTCAATGGGGGATGATACTCCATCTGCAGTTCTGTCCGAAAGATACAGGCCATTATCACATTACTTTAGGCAAAATTTTTCCCAAGTAACGAATCCGCCAATAGATTCACTACGGGAATTTAGAGTTATGTCCCTAAAAACTCGTTTTGGTAATTTAAGGAATGTCTTAGATGAAGGAACTAATCAATCAGAGATATTAGCTTTGGAAAGCCCTTTTGTCGGAAACTCTCAATGGGAAGAATTAATTAAGAATTTCAAGTCAGATGTGGTAAACTTAGATTGTACTTTTGAAAAAGGTTCTGGAAAAGAAACTCTTCACACGCAATTAAACCGAATAAGAGCTGAGGCGGAAGATGCGGTTCGCTCTGGCGCAGGCCATATTGTCCTGACAGATCAGAATATAAACAAGAATAGCGTGGCGATGCCCATGATACTCGCAACGTCTGCAGTCCATAGCCATTTAACAAGAAAGGGTTTAAGGACTTTTTGCTCATTAAATGTAAGATCTTCTGAATGTCTTGATCCTCATTATTTTGCCGTTCTAATTGGTGCTGGTGCCTCTGTTGTAAATGCTTATTTGGCAGAAGACACGTTAGCTGACCGAATTGATAAAGGTTTGTTGAACGGACCATTAACAGAGGTAATTTCTCGATATCGAGAAGCAATAGATCAAGGATTACTCAAAATAATGTCGAAAATGGGGATTTCTGTAATATCCTCTTATCGCGGTGGTTTGAATTTTGAAGCGGTTGGATTGTCGCGAGCAATGTGCGCAGAGTTTTTTCCAGGTCTAATAAGTCGTATATCAGGTATTGGCGTTAGCGGTATTCAACAAAAATCCGAGGAGATTCATGATTTAGCTTTCGGGTCTAATACATCATTTTTACCAGTTGGTGGTTTTTACAAATCAAGAAAATCGGGTGAGACCCACGCATGGGAAGCGCAAACAATGCATTTAATGCAAGCTGCATGTAATAACGCAAGTTTTGATCTTTGGAAACAATATTCCGATCGTATCAAATCTAATCCACCGATTCATCTGCGTGATTTGTTAGACATAAAGCCAATAGGACCAGCCGTATCAATTGATGAAGTTGAGAGTATCACTTCGATACGTAAGAGATTTGTGACCCCCGGTATGTCATTGGGGGCTTTAAGTCCTGAGGCTCACAAAACCTTAAATGTGGCGATGAACCGTATAGGGGCCAAATCTGACTCTGGTGAAGGAGGAGAAGATCCGGCACATTTTACTCCTGAAGCGAACGGCGATAATCCTTCAGCAAAAATTAAACAGGTTGCGTCTGGAAGATTTGGGGTTACGGCCGAATATCTAAATCAATGTGAGGAATTAGAAATTAAAGTCGCTCAGGGTGCAAAACCAGGAGAGGGTGGTCAATTACCGGGAATGAAAGTTACAGATTTGATCGCACGTTTAAGACATTCAACAAAAGGCGTAACTTTAATATCACCTCCACCACATCACGATATCTATTCAATAGAGGATTTGGCGCAGCTAATCTACGATCTAAAACAGATTAATCCTAGATGTAAGGTAACTGTAAAATTAGTTGCATCCTCTGGAGTTGGAACAATCGCAGCTGGCGTGGCTAAAGCAGAAGCAGATGTTATCCTGATATCTGGGCATAATGGAGGGACAGGCGCCTCTCCAGCAACATCAATCAAATTTGCCGGGCTGCCATGGGAAATGGGTCTAACGGAGGCGCATCAAGTTCTTTCCATGAATAATCTTAGAGAGAGAATAACCCTACGGACTGATGGGGGATTAAGAACGGGTCGTGATATTGTTATGGCTGCCATGATGGGTGCTGAGGAATTTGGAATTGGCACAGCGGCGCTTATTGCTATGGGCTGCATAATGGTTCGTCAGTGTCAATCTAATACATGTCCTGTCGGTGTATGTACGCAAGATGAGAACCTCAGAGAAAAGTTTAGTGGAAATGCTGACAAAGTTGTAAATCTAATTACGTTCTATGCGCAAGAAGTCCGTGAAATACTTGCTGAAATAGGCGCCAGATCTATTGATGAAGTTATTGGGAGGGCGGATCTATTGTCTCAGGTAAGTAGGGGAGCAGACCACCTTGATGATTTAGACCTTAACCCACTTCTAATTTCGGTCGATGGCGCTGATAGAATAAGTTATAATAGGGGTCGGGAGCGTAATAGCGTACCGGACACTTTAGATAGAGAAATAGTCCGTGATGCTGCACGTTTCTTAAATGATGGTGAAAAGATGCAGCTGTCGTATGCAGTTCAAAACACGCATAGAACAGTTGGTACCAGAACTTCGAGCCATATTGTACAGAATTTTGGTATGCGTAATAACCTCCAACCTGATCATTTAACGGTGAAGTTGAAGGGGTCTGCAGGCCAATCTTTAGGGGCTTTTGCTGCGCCCGGATTGAAAATAGAAGTCGCTGGAGATGCAAATGATTATGTTGGTAAAGGGTTGTCTGGCGGTATAATTGTTGTGAGACCGCCTATGGCCAGTCCACTCAAAGCTAGTGAGAATACTATTATTGGTAATACTGTATTATACGGCGCTACAGATGGCCTTTTATTTGCTGCGGGAAGAGCAGGTGAGCGGTTTGCCGTAAGAAACTCTGGTGCAAAGGTTGTTGTGGAAGGCTGTGGATCAAATGGTTGTGAATATATGACAGGAGGTGTGGCTGTTATCTTGGGGACAGTTGGTGCAAACTTTGGCGCCGGTATGACTGGTGGTATGGCCTATATTTACGATCCAAATGAAACAGCACTTGAATTTTTAAACATGGACTCTTTGGTTACCTGCCGAGTTGGAAATTCCTTCTGGGAAGAACAACTCTATTCGCTGTTAAAAATGCATTTTGAGGAGACCTCCAGTCAGAAAGCTGAAGAAATATTACAGCATTGGGATACAGAAAAGACCAAATTTTTGCAAATTTGCCCAAAGGAAATGCTGGATAAACTACCGCACCCATTATCTTATGAAAGTGATGCAATACCTGCAGAATGATAAAATAATGTTATTAGTTTTGTAGAGATTTTACCTCAATTTCACCCTCGGTTTGACTTTGAATAGCGAGGGCAGCGGCATGCGCTGCAGCGGCCGTCGTGAAGTAGGGTATCTTATCATATAAGGCTACAGATCGTATCTCACGACTATCCTTTACGGCTTGTGTTCCTTCGGTAGTATTCATTACCAAATTTATTTCACCATTTTTCATTATATCTACAATATTAGGTCGTCCCTCATAGACTTTATTTATTTGTTTACAGGGTATATTTCTCTCTTTAAGAAACGCTGCAGTTCCCCTAGTAGCGGTTATATTGAAGCCCAAGTTAATTAGCCTTTGAGCTGTCTCCGCAAGATTGTCATTTTTATCTTTGTCCTTAATTGAGAAGAAAACACAGCCCTCATTTGGGAGTTTCATTCCTGCACCTATCTGAGCTTTCAAAAATGCTCTACCAAAGTCTCGATCCCACCCCATAACCTCCCCTGTAGAACGCATCTCTGGACCCAGAATAGTGTCTACTCCTGGAAATCTAGCAAATGGCATTACAGCTTCTTTAACACTGAACCAAGGTAACATAGGGTCTGCTAAACTCATTGGGTCTGCCAATGGTATTGGTTCGTTATAGGAGACTGATCCGTAGCTTTCTCTAATGTTGAAGTTATCTAATGTTTCGCCGGCCATTATTCTAGCAGCTATAGATGCTATTGCACTGTCCGTCGCTTTTGCAACAAAAGGTACTGTACGTGAAGCACGAGGATTAACTTCAATTAGGTATATTTGGTTGTCCTTGATTGCGAACTGTACATTCATCAGTCCAACGACGTTCAATGCCTTGGCTAGCTTCTCGGTTTGAACGTTTAACTCTTTGATAATTTTAATATCCAGTGAGTAGGGAGGCAAGGAGCAAGCACTATCACCTGAGTGCACGCCTGCTTCCTCAATGTGCTGCATAATACCGGCTACATGGACCTTGTCCCCGTCAGATATAGCATCTACGTCGCATTCGATTGCCCCTTCTAAATAACTATCCAAAAGAACAGGGCTCTCACCAGATACTACTACTGCTTCAGTAATATATCTTTTCAAGCTATCCATATCACGCACAATCTCCATAGCGCGTCCACCGAGTACATAAGAGGGTCTTATCACTAATGGGAACCCTATGTTTTTGGCAATTAGGAATGCCTGTGCATCAGAATTAGCGATACCATTATTGGGCTGTCTTAAGCCCAGTTTGTTAACTAATTTTTGAAATCTTTCTCGATCTTCTGCTAAATCTATTGCATCTGGGCTAGTCCCTAAAATGGGTATACCTTCTGCCTCCAATGCTTTTGCTAATTTCAAAGGAGTTTGCCCTCCAAACTGGACAATAACACCTACTAAATGTCCATTTTCCAGTTCTTTTCTCAATATTTCTAATACATGCTCGAAGGTCAGGGGTTCAAAATATAACCTGTCAGAGGTGTCGTAGTCTGTGGAAACGGTTTCCGGATTGCAGTTTACCATTATGGTTTCAAAACCAGCATCTGTGAGAGCATAGCAAGCGTGGCAACAGCAATAATCAAATTCAATTCCTTGGCCTATTCTGTTAGGTCCACCACCTAGAATTACTATTTTTTTTAGATTAGATGGTTCAGCTTCACATTCAACGTTTCCCATCATAGGGGCCTCATATGTTGAATACATATATGGGGTTTGAGCTTCAAACTCGGCTGCACATGTGTCTATTCTCTTGAAAACGGCATCGACCTTTAATTTCTTTCTAGCATCACGTACTTGTTTTTCAGTTTTCCCACTTAACTTTGCCAATCTTAAATCACTAAAGCCCATACTTTTAATCTGCCTTAGGTTCTTTTCCTCAATCGGAATACCATTCTGACGAATTTCAAGTTCCATCTCAACTATTTCTCTTATTCTTTCAAGAAACCAGGAATCATACATTGTCACGTCGCGTATTTCAGAATTTGAAAGTCCAAATCGCATAGCTTGGGCAATTACTCTAATTCTATCAGGAGTTTGTTCGCTAAGTGCTTTTACGATAGCGCTTTTTTCAGGAGCATTAGGAATGTCAATTTCATCAAATCCTGAAAGTTCGGTTTCTAAAGAGCATAATGCTTTTTGAAGGGACTCATGAAAGGATCGACCAATTGCCATGACTTCTCCGACTGATTTCATTGCAGTCGTTAAATGAGGTTTTGCACCAGGAAATTTTTCGAAGGCAAATCTGGGTATTTTTGTCACTACGTAATCAATTGTTGGTTCAAACGAAGCTGGTGTAACCTTGGTAATATCGTTTTCTAATTCGTCCAAAGTGTATCCAATAGCAAGCTTTGCTGCTATTTTTGCTATCGGAAAACCAGTAGCTTTAGATGCGAGAGCAGAAGATCTAGACACCCTTGGGTTCATTTCGATCACAACCATGCGACCATCTGATGGATTAACAGCCCACTGTACATTCGAACCACCGGTTTCCACGCCGATTTCCCTCAATACATCTATCGATGCAGTGCGCATCATTTGATATTCTTTGTCAGTCAAAGTTAATGCTGGTGCAACTGTGATAGAATCTCCTGTATGAACTCCCATCGGATCAACATTTTCAATCGAACATACAATTATTGAGTTGTCCTTCACGTCACGAACAACCTCCATTTCGAATTCTTTCCAGCCTAGTAAGCTCTCATCAATTAGAATTTGGTTTGCTGGCGAAGCATCCATTCCAGACTTGCAAAAGTATTCATAGTCTTCGAGGTTGTATGCGACCCCTCCACCAGTGCCGCCTAACGTAAAAGCAGGTCGGATAATAGCTGGTAGGCCTATATCGTTTAAAACTTCTAAAGACAGCCTTACGCCTTCGGCTAAATCTACCTTGCCGTTTTCCAAAAATGGAGCTGTAACAATTGCGGCCTTTGGGTTCTCTAAACCCAATCTTTCCATGGCCTCTCGAAATAGAGCGCGATCCTCCGCCATCTCGATTGCCCCTCTCTTTGCCCCAATCATTTCAACACCAAATTTTTCAAGAATGCCCATAGCCTCTAGCTCGAGTGCAGTATTTAATCCAGTTTGCCCCCCCATGGTTGGCAGCAGAGCATCAGGACGTTCCTGTTCAATAATCTTTGCAACAATTGTCGGTTCTATTGGCTCTATGTAAGTAGCGTCCGCCATACCTGGGTCTGTCATTATTGTGGCGGGGTTAGAATTTACGAGGATGACCCTGTAGCCTTCTTCTTTAAGGGCTTTACATGCCTGCGCTCCCGAATAATCAAATTCACAAGCTTGCCCAATAACGATGGGGCCAGCCCCGATAATCATTATAGATGAGATATCCGTTCGTTTGGGCATGTTTTGGGTCTCGACTATTGCTATTTTGGGTAACTAATTACAGGAATGACGCAAATTTTATCGCGTTATAATGATACTTTCAAAGTCCACAAGCAGAATCGCAGTAATTTGCATTTCTTCGGGAAAGAAATAATTTTGGATGGTATAATTTTTGCCAAAATATTATATGTCCCAACTGCAATTTAATGTGATTTTGCCTATAACTCTTGACATCCTGGTCTCAAACTTGTGTACCCACGCCAGTGTTTTTATTGTTTGAAAGGCTAAATAATGCATGACTATCGAAGCCATACATGCGCAGATTTAAAAATAGAAGATGTTGGGAACAACGTACGCCTTTCTGGATGGGTGCACAGGATACGAGATCATGGTGGAGTTTTGTTTGTAGATCTTCGTGATCACTATGGTGTAACTCAAGTTCTCTGCGATCCAGATAGCCCAGTTTTTAGCCAAGTAGAAAATGTAAGATCTGAGTGGTGTATTCGTATTGATGGTGAAGTAAAAGCTCGTGATCCCGATTTAATAAACAGCAAAATTTCCACGGGGGCCATTGAGGTGTTTATACGAGATATTGAGGTGCTAGGGGCGTCAGCTGAATTGCCTCTGATCGTTTTTGGTGATCAAGAGTATCCTGAAGAAACCAGGCTTCGTTACAGATACTTAGACCTTCGGCGTGAAGTTATGCAACAGAACATGAAACTGCGGGCAGATGTAATTGCATCCATAAGGCGAGGTATGTGGGATATTGGTTTCAGGGAGTATCAAACACCAATCATCACGGCCTCATCGCCGGAGGGAGCGAGAGATTTTTTAGTTCCTTCTCGGTTGCATGAAGGAAAATTCTATGCCCTGCCACAGGCACCGCAACAATTCAAACAACTAATTATGGTCTCTGGGTTCGATAAATATTTTCAAATTGCGCCGTGTTTTAGGGACGAAGATCCTCGAGCTGATCGCAGTCCAACAGACTTTTACCAACTTGATCTGGAAATGTCTTTTGTAACCCAGCAGGATGTTTTTAATACTATTTCTCCGGTGATTGCAGATATTTTTAAGGAATTTGGTGGAGGAAAAGTAGTTGATGAGCCCGAAAATTGGGAAGTAATTTCATACAGAGATGCTGCTGTTTGGTATGGAACTGATAAACCAGATCTGCGAAACCCAATTAAAATGCAGGATGTTTCCCAGCACTTCAGAAATTCTGGATTTGCGATTTTTTCAAACATCTTGGAAAAAGATGGGACTGAAATTAGAGCAATTCCTGCACCTGGCGGCGGCTCTCGGAAGTTTTGTGATCGAATGAACTCTTTTGCTCAAAAAGAAGGTTTGCCAGGGATGGGATATATCTTTTGGCGTGAAAGTGATGGTAATTTGGAAGCTGCCGGTCCGCTTGCCAAAAATATTGGACCCGAGAGGACTGAGGCAATCAGAGACCAACTTGGCTTGGGCATAGGGGATGCCGCATTTTTTCTTGGGGGAACTCCAAAAACGTTTGAAAGAGTTGCCGGTAAAGCTCGAGACGTAATAGGTGATGAGCTAAAGTTAGTAGATACCAATAGATTTGCATTTGCGTGGATAGTTGATTTTCCGATATTTGAAAAAGATGATGAAACAGGAAAAATTGACTTTGAGCACAACCCGTTTTCGATGCCACAAGGCGGACTTGATGCCTTAAATGGAGATCCTTTAAGTGTTTTGGGATATCAATATGATTTAGCATGTAACGGCTCTGAGCTCGTATCTGGTGCTATAAGAAATCATCAACCAGAGTTAATGTTTAAAGCCTTTGAAATTGCTGGATATGGTGAAGACGAGGTAAGAAAGCGGTTTGGTGGAATGGTTAATGCTTTTCAATTCGGCGCACCACCCCACGGCGGTTGCGCGGCAGGCATTGATAGAATAGTCATGCTTCTTGCTGATCAAGAAAATATTAGGGAAATAATTATGTTCCCAATGAACCAGAGAGCAGAGGATCTCATGATGGGAGCTCCATCAGAGCCTACATCAGACCAGCTAATGGAATTGAATTTAAGGACAATATCCAGCAGCTGAGAGTTAAATGGTCTTTAGAATTAAAGATAGGAATTTACATGATCGGTAAACTAAATCACGTAGCGATCGCAGTGCCAGATTTAAGTGCCGCTGCTGAGCAGTACAGGACTACTTTGGGCGCAAAAATTGGTGATCCTGTTGATGAAAAAGACCACGGTGTCACAGTAGTTTTTATCGAATTGCCCAATACGAAGATTGAATTATTGCATCCACTTGGTTCGAATAGTCCAATTCAGGGTTTCTTAGATAAAAACCCAAACGGTGGAATACATCACATTTGCTACGAAGTGGCAGATATAAAAAAAGCTATAGATCAGCTACTAAGTTTTGGTGCAAGGGTCTTGGGCGAAGGAGAACCTAAGATAGGGGCTCACGGGAAACCAGTTATTTTTTTGCATCCTAAAGATTTTAACGGCACACTAATCGAGCTTGAAGAAATATAATGTTGGTATCTTGAGTTGGCATTATGAGTTTAACATCCGCATTTGTTCTTTTTGCAGTAATTTGGTTTCTGACGTTTCTCATAGTGATCCCGTTTAAAATAAAAACACAGGGTGACTTAGGTGTCGTACTCAAGGGTACTCAAGCTGGAGCTCCCGAAGTCCATGATTTGAGAAGAAAAGCAATATTTACCACCGCCGTATCGCTGATTTTGTGGCTACTTATCACTATTTTGATACTTTCTGAGATAGTCACAATTGAAGATATTGATCTGTTTGGAAGAATGGTTGAAGAAAATAAGCAATCGTAAAAAAGCTGATTAGTTCACAGCCATTCTACGATTTCATCAAGATTAGGGCGTGGTCTATCAGGGGGTGTTATAGATTCAGTACCCAGATAGATTAAGCCTGCAACGGTCTCATTATCTTTAAGTCCCAGACCGCTTTTTTGAAAATCTTTATTATATACATGCCACCCTGTAAGCCAGTTGGCACCCCATCCAGCAGCTAGCGCAGCGTTTAATAATGATAAGCAAACGGCGCCTGTGGAATATGTTTGTTCAATACTTGGTATTTTTTCAGATTCCCTTTGGACTTCAATTACGGCAATTGCTAAATGACCATCGTCTAATTGTTTCTTAGCTTTTGCAATTTTATCTTCTGGAATTGACTCTTGAACACCTATTTTCTCAACAAGACTCCCGAGCTTTGATAATGTTTCTCTTTGAAGAACTATAAAGCGCCAAGGAACTAGTTTCCCGTGATCGGGGCTTCGTGCCCCCGCGGACAAAAGTTCAAGGAGTTCATCTTTTTTGGGTATTGGTGTCGAAAGAGTTTTCGCCGGTCTGGATCTCCGATTTAGTAGAAAATGCATGACTGTTTCATTACGGGAAAGCATTATTATCCTTATTTTTATCGAGACTTTTTCTTAGTCGTTTATAGTTTCAGCAACCAAATCCATTATTCTGACTAATTCGGAACTGATTGCTGGTTCTGACATTGCATGACCGGCATGATCAATAATGCGCAGGTCGCAATTGTCCCAACAATTTGCTAAATCCCATGCGCTTTTTGGGGGACAAATCATATCAAACCGTCCTTGCACTATATAACCTGGTATACATTCAATAATTTTCATGTTTTCTAAAATCTCATTCATGCTTTTTAGAAAGCCATCATTTAAAAAATAGTGATTTTCAATTCGGGCGAAAGCCCTTGCGTATGGTCCAGGCATTGAAGCCGTTCGGCCGCTTGCCTGAAAAGATGCTAAAGCATTTTCCCAGTTTGACCAGCTTTGGCCATATTTTGTTTCGATTGATACATTACCACAAAACAGTCTTTTATTATAAGCTGCAATTAGATCATGTTGTTCGTCGAGAGGTATTGGGTCAGTAAATTTTTTCCATTGTTCAGGCCAGAATTTACCAGCCCCGCCTCCATAAAACCAGTCTAACTCAGATTTAGTCATCAAAAATACACCTCTTAAAACTAAGTGGCTTACTGAACTTTTGAAAGCTTGTGCGTAAAGCAGAGCAAGTGTTGCGCCCCAACTTCCACCAAAAACAATCCATCGATTTATGCCAAGATGTGTTCGGATTGCCTCAATATCATTTATCAAATTTGCGGTATTATTATTTTCAACACTCGCGTAGGGCCGCGATCTCCCACAACCGCGTTGATCAAATAAGATAATCCTGTAAATTTTTGGGTCAAAATACCTTCGCATTGATGGACTACATCCCCCACCCGGACCCCCGTGCAAAACTACGACAGGTATACCGTCAGAGCAGCCGCACTGTTCGAAGTAAATTTGGTGACCACCATCTACATGAAGTATTTGCTGGTCAAAGGGGTCAATTGTTGGATACAATTGAGCACCTGCGCTTTTATGTCCCGCGTATCTGTCCATTACAACTCTATATAACCCATAGTTCAGTAAAAACCATTTGGAATTGAAAATGCAAGCCTCTCAATTAAGTATAGACCCTAACGAGATAGCAAAATTCGAAGCCATGGCAGAAGAATGGTGGGATCCAAATGGTAAATTCAAACCATTGCACATGCTAAACCCTTGTCGTTTAGACTATATAATCGAGATGATAAGAACTGAGTTTGCCTGTGATCCTGCAAAAGTTAAGCCATTCAGTGGGTTAACAATTCTTGATATTGGTTGTGGCGGCGGCTTATTGTGCGAGCCAATGGCGCGTTTAGGAGCAAATGTGGTTGGCGTTGATGCCGCGGAACGTAATATTCCGATCGCTATGGCACATGCTAAACAAAGTAATCTATCTATTGATTATCGTCACGGCACTGCAGAAGAGATATTAGCTGGCAACGAGAAATTTGACGTCATATTAAATATGGAAGTTATAGAGCATGTTTCTGATCCAAATAGTTTTATAAAAACTTGTGAAGCTTTATTAAAAGATGGTGGGATGATGCTGTGCTCTACAATAAATCGAAATCCAAAAAGCTTTGTTATGGCTATAGTCGGAGCTGAGTACGTGATGCGTTGGCTGCCAAAAGGAACTCACGAGTGGTCAAAATTTTTTAAACCTCAAGAGTTAGAGAATATTATCATGCAAGCTGGTTTAAAAATGGTGGATAAAAAAGGTTTTGTATTCAATCCTATTTCCTGGCAATGGAGTATTTCCGACAAGGATCTTTCCGTAAACTATGTTACGTCTAGTGTTAAAGTTCAATCGGCAGTCAACATATAGCCAATACCTCTGAGCGTTTGCAGATACCGCGGTTCTTTTGGGTTTCTCTCAATTTTTCGCCTAAGCCGTGTAATCTGTACGTCAATCGCTCTATCGTTCATGGGTTTTCCGTCAGTTCTCAATGCTTTAATAAGATCAAATCTTGTAATTGGAACTCCTATACTTTTTGAGAATATTTGGATAATTTTGGACTCGGATGAAGTAAGATAAATCAGATTTTGACGGTCCCATAATTCATTGCGTTCAGTATCAAAACTAACTTCTCCAAATGATAAAATTTGACTAATGTTATCTTTGTAAATTAAGTTTTCACCTGTCCGCCTCAAGACAGCCTTTATTCTGAGAAGCAATTCCATAGGTTCAAAAGGTTTTGGTAGGTAATCGTCCGCTCCTGCCTCAAGCCCAAGAATACGGTCTTCCGCGTCGCCTTTTGCAGTTAGTAAAATGATAGGCGTTTTATTCTTTTCTCGGAGGTGGGATGTTAACTCTATTCCACTTTCTCTAGGCATCATTACGTCGAGAATAATTAAGTCAAATTCAAGGCCTGCAAGAATTTGACGCGCTTGCTCGGCACTATGAACAGCCGACACCAGATAACCATTTCTACTCAAAAACTTTTCTAAAAGATCACAAATTCTCGTATCGTCATCGACTATCAGTATGTGTTTTTTTTCTATCTCCATCAACTGACACGTAATTTTTTATAAGTAACTTGCAATTTAGGATCCATCATTGCTTCAAGAACCTGTTTGAAGCCCGCTACAGCATCAGGTCCAGCTTGGCGATATGCCTCGCGCATTCTATGGCTCTGTGCATTAGAAAGCTGTTTTTCTAAAGACTTTCCACTATCTGTAAGGTACAAGTGCCGCTCTCTACGATCTTTTGTTCCAATTTTTAGAGAAACTAATTCATTTTCAATCAAAGTTCTTAAAACTCTGTTTAGAGATTGTTTTGTAACCCCCAATATACAGAGCAAATTGTTGACATTGGTTCCTGGCACGCGATTAATAAAATGTAGAGCTCTGTGATGAGCTCGCCCATAGTTATATTTTTCGAGAATCCTATCAGGGTCAGCTGTAAACCCACGATAAGCAAAAAACATACCTTCAATTCCTTGTCTTAACTGTTCATCAGTCAAGAAGAGCAGACTTTCTCGGCTTCTATCATTTTGCATTCGCTAGCTTTGCCTTTCCTTTATTAAATTTATATATCTATTTTACGTCAGTCTTGTTGACATTCCAATGGTTAACTGTTAGCGATTATCGATTTTTTTGGAATTTTATATCCGTAACGGACCTTTTATTGATTGGAAAATTACAGATTTTTACCGTTAAGTTAAGAAGGGTTAATCATGTCAGGAAGCTACGACGACCGTGATGGCAAAATTTGGATGAATGGTAAGCTGGTAGAGTGGCGTGATGCAAATGTACACATTTTAACACATGCTATGCATTATGCCAGTTCAGTTTTTGAGGGCGAACGTGCGTATGGTGGAAAAATATTTAAAAGCGTGTTGCACTCTGAGAGGCTTCTAAAGTCAGCAAAAATGGTAGATTTTGAAATTCCTTACAGCGTCGAAGAAATTGAAAATGCCAAATATGGTGCATTGAATGCAAACGGTTTGAATGATGCTTATGTAAGAGCAATTGCTTGGCGTGGTGCTGGTGAGGATATGGGTGTTGCCTCTTTGAGAAATCCTGTAAATCTTGCCGTCGCGACTTGGTCGTGGGGTAATTATTACGGTGATGCAAAGATGAAAGGTGCTAAGTTGGATGTAGCCAAGTGGCAGCGACCCAACCCCAAAACTGCTCCCTTTGAGGCTAAAGCTGCCGGACTTTACATGATTGCTACAATGTCCAAGCACACTGCAGAAGCCAACGGTTGTTCGGACGCGATGATGATGGACTATCGTGGGTATGTTGCGGAAGCCACTGGTGCAAACATATTTTTTGTAAAAGATGGCGAGGTTCATACTCCCAAGCCAGATGCATTTTTGAATGGGATAACACGACAAACAGTTATTGAAATACTGAAAGCAATGGACGTTCGAGTTCATGAAAGACATATTCTTCCAAGTGAACTTGAAGGCTTTAGTCAATGTTGGCTTACTGGGTCTGCAGCCGAAATTACTCCTGTTGGGCAAATAGGAGATTATAATTTTGAAGTTGGTGAGCTTACAAAAAAAGTATCTAAAAATTATGAGATGTTAGTTCGTCAATAAGCTGTATATTTTTCTTTTGGCTATTCACTTGCGACACAAAGGCGCTAATTGAAAATCTATAGGGTTGAGTGCTGGACGTATCAGAAAATGGGCGTTAAAACACAACCGATTCTTTAAAGTTTGTAAAAAAGCACTATCAACATGAATGGAGATTTATAGTGTCAGATTCTCACGAAACCGAAGGTACTAGGCGAGATTTTTTATACTATGCTACTGCAGGGGCAGGTGCAATCACTACTGGTGCTGCAGTATGGCCATTAATCAATCAAATGAATCCGTCTGCTGACGTGAAAGCTTTGGCGTCTATTAGAGTTGATGTGTCTGGAATAGAGCCAGGTACTCAACTTACTGTTAAGTGGTTGGGGAAGCCAGTATTTATTCGCAGACGGACGGAAGATGAAATTCAAGATGCGCGATCTGTGTCGTTAAGTGAATTGCCTGATGGTACCGGTCGCAATGAAAACATACCTGATTCTGATGCTGCTGATGAAAATAGATCATTAGATGAAGCAGGAGAGTGGTTAGTAATGATGGGAGTATGTACTCATTTGGGTTGTGTTCCCTTAGGTGACGGGGCTGGCGAATTCGGTGGTTGGTTTTGCCCATGTCACGGGTCCCACTATGACTCATCAGGCCGCATTCGAAAGGGTCCAGCCCCCCAGAATTTACCAGTACCTGTTGCATCTTTTGTAGACGAATCCACTATTAAACTTGGTTAAAGGAATTTATTGAGATGTCTGGAATACCTCACGATCATTATGAACCAAAAACTAAAGGCGAAAAATGGTTAAATAGCCGTCTGCCAATAGTGGGGTTGTTGTATGATACAATAATGATACCTACTCCTAAGAATTTAAACTGGATGTGGATTTGGGGAATTGTTTTAACGTTTTGTCTGGCGTTACAAATCATTACTGGGATCGTGTTGGCAATGCATTATACGCCACATGTTGATATGGCATTTGCTTCTATAGAACACATTATGCGAAATGTGAATGGCGGCCACATGATCCGTTACTTACATTCTAACGGCGCGTCTTTATTTTTCATAGCCGTATATGCTCACATTTTTAGAGGTCTATATTATGGGTCCTATAAAGCACCTCGTGAGATTACTTGGATCATTGGTATGTTGATATACCTTCTTATGATGGGGACTGCCTTTATGGGATACGTTCTTCCATGGGGTCAGATGTCGTTTTGGGGCGCAACAGTCATTACTGGTTTATTTGGTGCTATACCGTTCATAGGCGAACCAATTCAGACACTTCTGCTTGGAGGTCCGGCCGTTGACAATGCAACCTTAAATCGCTTTTTCAGTTTACATTATTTATTTCCATTCTTGATTGCTGGATTGGTGATTGTACACATATGGGCCTTTCACACTACCGGAAACAACAATCCAACAGGAGTAGAAGTTCGGAGGACTTCGAAAGCGGAGGCAGAAAAGGATACCGTTTCTTTTTGGCCATATTTTGTAATAAAAGACCTTTTTGCCTTAGCGGTTTTACTTGCAGTATTCTTTGCAATTGTGGGCTTTATGCCGAATTATCTGGGTCATCCCGACAATTATATCGAAGCTAACCCACTAGCTACACCTGCGCACATTGTTCCAGAATGGTACTTCCTACCCTTCTACGCAATTCTTAGAGCCTTCACAGCTGAAGTATGGGTGGTACAATTTGCTTCATTTGTAACTGGCGGGATAATTGACGCTAAGTTCTTTGGCGTTTTGGCTATGTTTGGTGCTATTATAGTTATGGCCTTAGCACCCTGGTTAGATACTTCGAGCGTTCGGTCTGCACGTTACAGGCCTATGCTCAAGTGGTGGTTTGGAATACTAGTGTTCGACTTCTTTGCGCTGATGTGGCTTGGAGCAATGCCTGCTGAAGAGCCTTATGCAACCCTTTCATTAATAGCTTCAGCTTATTGGTTTGGCTACTTCCTTGTGATACTCCCATTACTTGGGATTATAGAAAAACCAGGCTCCCAGCCAACTTCGATTGAAGAAGATTTTAAGAAAAAGCAATTGAAGAAGGCAGACAAAGATGATGATTACTTTTCAAAGCCAGACGCAACTCCAGCTGAGTGATTAGAGGTAAAGATATGAAATTCGTAAAAACAGTTTTTATCGTTTTATCAGCTTTCTTAGTTGGTAGCTTTTCTTTTGCAGCAGGTGGCGGTGGTTATGTCAAAGACTTCGATTTTTCATTTGAAGGTCCATTTGGTGCATATGATCAAAATCAACTTCAACGAGGACTTAAAGTTTACACAGAGGTTTGTTCATCATGTCATGGCTTAAAGTATGTACCATTAAGAACACTTGCTGATAAAGACGGCCTTGGCTATTCCGAAGATCAGGTTCGCGCATATGCTGAATATTATGAGATATTTGATCCTGAATTAGATGACTATCGTGCTGCGGTTCCGGCGGACCACTTCCCAGCAGTTGTCGATGCTGGAGCTCCCGATTTATCTTTAATGGCAAAGGCAAGAGCAGGGTTCCATGGGCCGTACGGTACGGGAATAAGCCAACTTGTAAATGGAATGGGAGGTCCAGAATATATTGCCTCACTATTAACCGGATATACGGGCGAGGAAAAAGAGGAGTATGGATCAGTATTCTATGAAAACACTGCTTATCCCGGTAAATGGATAGCTATGGCACCACCATTGTATGGCGAGGACGTTGATTATGACGATGGACATGCAAACGATATTTATAGTGAGGCACAGGATGTCGCTGCTTTTTTAATGTGGGCTGCCGAACCAAAAATGATGGCTCGAAAACACAGTGGATTTGTAGGAGTTTTGTTTTTGGTGCTTTTGTCTTTTCTACTATATTTAACTAACAAGCGATTGTGGGCTCCTATCAAAAAGGAAAGTATCTCTTCGTAGGGAGCAGATACTTAAGCACACCAAGGTTACTTAATCATTATCTGGCCCATCAGAGCCTGCGCCTAGTTGTCGGCTCTCTTCAGTGGCTGGTGCGTACGTCATATTTGACCAAGTCTCAATTGTCTTCAACGTTGTGTCGTCGATTGAGATTCTTGTTATAGTTTTTTGTTTTGCGATCTTCCTATTTGTATTTCTAGAAAAGGAAATTGTATTAACTTTCTTTTTTGAATAAAAGCGATCGCCAATGATTAATTCATTTTTTAAAATAAAATCCTCAGTTTCTAATGATATTTCTAGTGGAGGCTCGTTAAAATCTCTATCAACAGATATTAACCCAAGGATAAGTATTGGGTCGTAAAACTGGCCATCAATTTGATCAGATATTTTATAAACTTGTTTGTCGATTACAGTCAAAATTCGGTCAATTTTACTATTTTCGGTGTTTAGGACCTCTAGAAGAATGTTTTGTGCTGGAAACTGATTTATAGCGAGTGCCAGAAGAGCATTGGATAAATCTTCGCATACTCCCCAGTGGTGTCCTTTCCCTCTCAGGCTTTTTTTGCAAAGCGAAATAAATTCGTTTTTTGATAGGTTCAATTGGGTTTCTGCTCTGGATATGTCCAATTATCGCAGTTTTCTTCGTTGAGTGTCTGTGGAAGTGGAGCACCTTTGAACATATTTATTCTAACCCATCTGTCTGATCTAGGATCAAAGTGAAATGCTCCAAAAAATGAAAGTTTTGCCCTCAGTAAGTCGATAGGGATAACTTCGTTTGAAATAGTATTATCTTTTATTTCTGCATAAGGATTGTTGAATACAATCTGGCACCTACGAATTATGTGACGGTGCTCAGGATGCTTCATAAGAAATTCAGCAATGCTTTTGTTGTGTTCCCATTTTGATAGGTCAAAATGCATCCGAGCGACATCACGACCTGGTTGGAGTGGCTGTTCATAAAATGCTATACCATTTTCTGTAAATCGGTTTCCAAGTCGAGGTTCTAGTTTCTCCTCCGAAATATACCATGCAAGTTCATTATTTTTTGAGTGTTTCCAATTGATTTTTAGTGCGTAAGCATAATGTTGCTCGGTCTTTTTAAGAAACTCTCCAATTAACATTGAGCCTTTAATCTTACTTGAAAATTGTTTTTTATCACTCATTCCATCACTGAGATCATCCACTAATTCACCAAATGGTTCTAATATAAGAGAGACCAGTAGCTCTTGTGCTTCCTCTCCTAAAGTTTCCTCAGCCCAACTATATAAAAAATTGAATGGATACGGGGTCTTGAAATTGAATTTTTCTACATATTCGTCCAAGAGGGCTTTATCTAGCCGCAATTCATTCAATTTTGCAATTTGTAATTCATGTTCTGAATGCCAGCACTCAATTAGATAGTTACTACGCTTAATGTAATTTTTGAATAAATCGATGCATTTGGGTTTTGGTGCTTTGAGGCTTCGAATTCTCGCCAAGGCAGTTTCTTTTGCACTTATCCAATTATTTAGGAGTTGTGGGTGATTAATTAAGAAGGGTGCCATTCCGAGTCCAGTAGAGTTTCCTACTCCCAGCATTTCACGAAATCTTGGTTCAAGCTGTACCCACTCTGTTGGGTTTTTCACTTTTGCAGCGTGCTGTAATAGGTCCATTACAAATGCTCGTATCATATACACTGTAAGCATTTCCGCCTGAAATGGAGCTTTGAATTCCGACCGTTCTGAAATTTCGTTATAATCAACCGCCCCAAACTTTCCAGAACCATAAACGGCTGTTGTCCTCATCATATATCCAACTTTTTCAATTTTGTGGATATCTGGCTGCCTGCCGTTAGATAAGCAATCAACAACATAGTCCCAAAGTCGGACTGACTTATTTGCTCTCGATAAAGTAATTTCCTTTTCAGTAACGCGCCCAGCTTCTTGATTAGGAACATTATTATTCAAACGTTCGATGTCTTCCTTCGATGGAATGCCATCAAAAAGTGTAAAAGTAGCATCCCATTTTGTAGCTATTACTCGATCCGAACGATCTTCATCAGAAATTTTATGTGCAAAAGCCACCAGTGAATACGCTCTATTTGTTAGCTGATATGTGTAAACTGCAGTGCCGGAACAGTCGGCACTTATATCAAAAACTTGTCTTTGAAATTTCCATTTCTCGGTCGAAATCCGCCTTAAAAGTATTCTAAGAAAAGACAGTCGTGATTGATGAAAAGAACCCAGTTTGCTCAGGCGCATTACTTTTTCAGCAGGCCGTCGGCTCACGCCACCTACAGAAAGATTGTTATCAAAAAATTTTTGCATTAATCAACTTTTTGTTTTTCCCAATTCTATATTATCCGTTTTTTTATCTTCAGAAAAGTACTTAACACGAGTTGTCGTGTATAGTCTTTATTGATTTGAAAATAAAGTGTATTGAGTAGCTTATAGTCAAGTAAATGTTATACAATATGAACCATGCCTACTTTATAAAAAGGGCTTTTCATTGAAGACGATTTTCAGCTTTTTGATTTATATTTTACTTGGCGGTAGCGCGATGTAATTTTGAGATTTAAAATGCAACATAATCTGTTTGAATGGAATGATAATTCGTCTGTTATCTCTCCTAAGCCCATATCAAAAGATAAAACGAATATTGCAAAACAATTAGAACTATTTTTTGAAATACTTTATGCAGGAAAAACGCCAAGGATAAATTCTGATGGTGTAACTTCCCATGAGGCAGTTACTGGCGGAAGCTTTCAAACTATATCAGGAGGATCAATGGGTTTTCCAAAAGTTTTGGAAAGGACTTGTATAAGTTGGATATTAAGTTTCAATACTAATGATAAAAATTATAATCTTAGCGGCAGTAGGGTGGCTTTATTCGGTTCGCTAACTCACAGCTTATCACTATATGGAGCCTTAGAGGCAATATTTTTAGGGTGCGAAGTCCATCATCTAGCTGGTTTGAGTCCAAGTAGTCAATTAGAATATTTAGAGAATAAAAAAATAGAAATACTCTATGTTACGCCCACACAATTGAGACTTATGCTATCAGCTAAGTATCAGAATTATCTAATTGATAGTTTACGATACGTATTTATTGGTGGTGCTTCAATAGAGCAAAATACACTAATGGAGTTATCAGAAATAGCTCCAAATGCGGAGTTAACACAATTTTATGGGTCAAGTGAAACTAGCTTTATAACTATATCAGATATACTCACCCCCATAAAGTCAGTTGGCAAAGCCTACCCCGGCGTAGAGATAGTACTTGGTGACCGGCCTGATAAGCCAGTAAGCTTAGGTGAAACTGCCAGGGTCTGGGTTCGATCGCCTTATTTATTTTCAAAATATGTTGGTGAAAATAGCTTTAATTTAAATAGATTCTCAGATTGGGTAAGTCCAGGAGAATTGGCAAAATTGGATCTAGATCAAAATCTTTTTATACTGGGTCGCATAGACCGAGTATTTAAAATTAAGGATCAAGCAATAATACCTGAAGAAATTGAGAATTATCTTATAACAAAAAAAGGTATCTTGGATGTGGCGGTTGTAAAAAAAAATGATGTACTTAGAGGCAATAAAGCCGTTGCTTACATTGCAACAAGTGAAGTGTTGGATATAGAAAAGCTCAAAGAAGAATGTATTTCATCAATTCCGCCGCTTGATGGCTCGTTTCAAATCATTGAACTTAGTTCTGGAAAGTTTCCATTATTGCCTTCGGGAAAACCCGATATTTGCAAGTTACAACAGTGGGACATATAAAATGCAAACAGCCTATATTGTCGGAGCAAAGCGATCAATTGTGTCCCCAGTTAATGGACCTCTTTCTTCATTGAAAATACATGAGTTAGCAGCACCAATCATAAATAGCGTAATAGAATCTAGTGGAATAAAATCAGATGAGGTAGACGAATTAATTGTCTCGAATGCTCTTGGTGCAGGAGGCAATCCTTCTAGATTAATTGCTCTTGCAAGTAGTTTACCGGAAAGGGTTGGTGGCCTTACTATCGATCGTCAATGTGTGGGTGGCCTTGATGCGATAATGGTTGGTATAAAATTGGTACAAGCCGGTAGTGCTAACGTAGTAGTGGCTGGAGGTGTTGAAAGTTTTTCTAATAGGCCAATTCGTCTAGCGCAGGAATATGACAAAATATTGGTGCCATATGACACCCCTGAATTTACGCCAGATTCTGATCAGGAAATACATATGGCGGAAGCAGCTTTTAAGGTTGCCGAGAAATTTGGGTTTACGCAGAAGGATCAAGATGCATTTGCTATTAATAGTCATGCAAATGCTCTAAATTCAAAAAAATACCTTACCAATGAGATCGTAAAAATAGGACCAGAAAATATTTCTTTTGATCCCTATGCGAGAAATTTGAGCTTAAAAATTTGTGAGCGCGCGCCCAAGTTATTTGGTTCAATAACGCACGCAAATACTGCAATTTCAGCGGATGCTGCCTCCTTTGTTGTAATTTGTAAAAATGTACCTGAAGGCGGAAAAGCACTGGAGTTGGTATCCGGTGCTACCGTAGGTGCAAATCCAAAGTTGCCTGGGATCGCTCCTATAGATGCGATAGAAAAGACTTTAAAGTGCTCCGGATTAAAAAAGACGAATATTAACCATGTTGAAATAATGGAGGCATATGCATCACAAGCTATGGCATGTCTTTTAGGGTCAGGACTTGAGAATATTAAAACTAATCCGAAAGGAGGAGCTCTAGCAAGGGGACATCCTATCGGAGCTTCAGGTGCGATACTTGTAACAAGATTGTTTTCGGACCTATCGCCAAGTGAATTAGGAATAGCAGCCATTGCCGCGGCGGGTGGTATAGGAAGTTCTGCTATATTTCGCTGCTTAGGTTGATTAACTCCGTGATAAAACATCAGCAGGCCGAAGCTTGAATAATGTTTGAGTGAGCGTTGCACAAAGAAATGCCTTTATCAAATCTCCTGGTAAATAAATTAATGCAATTACGATAGCTTCCGAAATCGATTTTCCCAATATTATAGACATTCCAATGATACCTGGAATGTATAACACAAAAATTCCACCTATGATTGCTCCAAGCAGGGATGCATAAAATATTTTGACCATCTTTAATTTAGTTGTAATCAAACCAGCAACATATGCTGCTAACGGGAATCCAATAATAAACCCTACACTCGGACTGGCAAAAACTCCTAAGCCACCGCGCCCTCCTGATAATAATGGAAGCCCTAATGCAGTTAGTGTAATAAATAGCAAAACTGCCAAAGCGCCTCTTTTTGCTCCTAAAACGGTTCCGCATAACATTATACCCATACTTTGAGCAGTAATAGGTACTCCAGAGGCAAGCATCACTTTTGGTGCGAGACCAAGAACGGCAATCAAAGCTGCGAACAATGATACCAGAACTATCTTTTTTTCCATTTTTATTACTTATACTCTTAAAGTTGACCTTGATTTAAGGGATTGTGCAACATGATCTGCGTCATCCATAACACTTAATATTAACGGCACAACGATTTGCCACGAAGGCCGTTTACCCGATCTACATCTATATGCAAGCTGTAAAATTTTTTGCCTCTCTAGCATAATCGGTGTGAACCGGATGAAAATTAGAACGCTAAGTGAAATGGCTTGTGTATTTATATTTATAAGTCGCATGGGGCTTATAATTTTTTCAATAATTTCGGAAATCTCACTAGTATTTGTTGAGCAAGTTACGATATTGGCGAGCGTCACTATTAACAATAGTCTTGATATAATTATAGCACCATGAACTAAGGCACCTGAATAAAGATGCCAAACCACTATAATTGCGATAAAGGGTAATAAGGGTTTTAACAGCCCCAGACTAAATTTAAAAATTTGCCAGCCTAGTAGAAATTGAAATGCAATTGTCGCCACAAATAGCATTGCCATAATGCCCAGTGTTTCTATGAAAAAAATTCCACTAGTTGCGGTGGCCAAAAGCGCTAACTTTATGCTTGCTGGTATTTTTTCTAACCAAGTATGCTGAGGAAAACGAAGAGCTAGCATTATAAGTGAATGTTTCTTAGCATATGCTTTGAGTATTCTTGTAATACTGACTTTGGTGATCCGTCTAAAAGTACCTTTCCATGATCTAAACAAATGACGCGATTGCATTTTTCTAGGCTAGGTAGGTTGTGGGTTATATGTATAATCATTTGGGGTAAGGTTTTTATGTAGGTATCTAATGCTTTTGTTGTTGGTAAATCTAACCCTGAGAACACCTCATCCAAAATTATAATTGCGGGATTCATTGCAAAAACACTCATTATGCATAAAAGCTGTCTTTGCCCTTGAGATAGTGCCGCAGTAGACAAATTAATCCAGTTTGCTTTGTTAAATTTTTGAAGAGTTAATTCAGTTTTCTTTTTTACTTCTGATTTTGAATATCCCAAGTTCTTTAGACCAAATCCTATTTCCTCCTCAACTGTTCCAAAAATTATTTGATGGTCAGGATTCTGAAATACTATTCCAATTTTTAGATTAGGATGATTTCGATTTTTGCCATTAATATGTACTTCAAGTTTACCTTGGCTTGGGTCAATCAATCCACATAGAATTTTTGCTAATGTAGATTTACCAGAGCCATTTCTGCCTATAATGCCAATAGATTTCTCATCCAAAGTAAGTGTTAGTTCCTCTAAGATAACTTTGCCAAAAGCTGCATAGGAGATTTCGTTTAAAACAAGTTTAGGCTTAATCAACCGGTTGCCCTTTTTCAGTTTTATAAATGTACTTCAAATAAGTAGTACCTGTGTTCCAACTTTGGTCAAACTGAATAATTCGTTAATATGTTCGTTATATAATCCAATGCAGCCATTTGAGGATCTGCGTCCAATTTTTCTGGTGTCATGTGTTCCATGAATTCTGTAGTATTGCCAACTTAAATACAACGCATGTGTTCCTAACGGGTTTTCTGGTCCAGGTGGCATAAATTCTGGCCATTCAGGGTTTCTTTCAAGCATAGAAGGCGTAGGCCGCCAGCTTGGGCCTTCAACTTTTTTTACAACTTTAGTGCGACCTCTGCGGGTCAACTCGTCAGACATTGGAACACTCGATGGATATAGATTATATATATCCTCGTCTTCAGACCAAAAATGTAGAGCGCGTGATGTCATATCTACGAGAATTGCACCATTCTTTAAATTGCTAAAGTAGGGACGCCAATCAAGTGCACGAAAGCTTGAAAGGTTGTGACGTTGAGCTTTTGTAATTTCTTGTTCAATTTCTGTAGTATTGTCAGCATTAACATTTGATTGTGCCCAGACGGGAGTGCTTACTGAGGCAAATGACGCTATTACAAATGATCTTCGGGACCAATCTTCCATAACTAACTCCAAGGCATTAAATATAACATTGCCATTATGTTTTATTTACAATCTAAACAAGGAGTAAATAGCTAAGTTAAATAAAACTGTGTTTGATATGCTTTAAGTATCAATATAAGAGCAAGAATAGTGCGAACGGAAACAAAATGTTGAATATAAAGTGGCTCTTAGTTTTTTGTTTAATGTGGTTATCAGGCTGCAATGCGTTGGGGCCTCCAGAAATGGGCCCTGATGGAAAACCGTTACCTAAAATATACAAATTAAAAAGGCAAAATGTTGGTCATGTTAAATTCCGAATGTTGGATGCAGTAAATGCCTTGCGTATTGCAAAAGGCATTCAGATTCTTGAATTTAATTCAGAATTAAATGCAGCTGCAGCTACTCACGCCCGTGATATGTCTATACAAAATAGACCCTGGCATTTTGGTTCAGATGGATCATCTCCACTAGATAGGGTAGCTCGAGTCGGATACGAGAAAGTATTTTTGGGTGAGACAATTTCAGAAACCTATGAAAGTGAGATTACCACACTAACAGCTTGGATAAATAGTGAAAGTACGCGAGAAGTTATATTAGATCCAAGAGCAAATGAATTAGGATTTGCTTGGTACCAAGAGCGTAATGGAAAAATCTGGTGGGCTATGATCCTTGGTGGAAATTCGCTGTCTACGGTTCAATAAAGATTGGCGTGCCAATTCTTACCAACTTAAAAATTTCACGAATTTCTTTATTATTTACTGCAATGCATCCTGCTGTCCAATCTTTTTGAAACCAGCGAAAAGGTTTATCGGTCCCATGTATAAATATATCGCCTCCTGGAAGTTTACCTTTAAGCTTTGCAAAATGTTGGTCTTTTGCGTTTGGGTACGAAATGCCAACAGATAGATAGTATTTACTGTTTTCGTTCTTTCTATCGATTTTATAGGCTCCCTCGGGAGTTTTGCCATCACCTTCAAAGTTTTTGTGGCCCTTTGGAGCAAAACCAAGATCTACCTTGTATGACTTAATTATTTCATTACCACTGAGGAGATATAATTTTCTCTTACTCTTTTTTACGACAATTTCGGTTACCTCTTGTGATTTAGTTGCTGAAAGTACAAACCCGGCATTAAAAAGCCAACTAATTCCAATTATAATGAAGTCTCGTTTTAACACATTTTATCTCTTTATAAGGTTTGTTTAATCTATATTTAGACAGTATTAATCACTAAATGATCTAGATGATAGTATTCGAAATTTCAAACAGCTATCTTATCAATGCCAATAAAGCCACCGGATTGCCGCTCCCAGTACTTTGAATATAATCCGCCATGCGTTAGTAATTCGTTGTGTGTCCCCTGTTCCACTATTTTCCCTTCATGTAGAAGAATAATTCTATCCATTTTTACGATAGTTGATAGTCGGTGAGCTATAGCAATTACAGTTTTGTCGCGCATCACGTAATCTAACGCATGTTGGATTTCGGCTTCGGTTTCGCTATCCAGCGCACTGGTTGCTTCATCTAAAATTAAGATTGGAGCATTTTTGAGAATTGCACGCGCTAGAGCTATTCTTTGGCGCTGACCACCTGAAAGCTTAACGCCTCGTTCTCCAAGATGTGCGTCAAAACCTGAGCGACCTTGGTTGTCAGTCAAATCCATTATGAATTGGTGTGCCTGAGCTTTTTTTGCAGCGTTCATCACATCGTCAGACGATGCAATTGGATTTCCATATAAAATATTATCATACGCAGATCTATTAAACATCGATGTATCTTGAGCCACAACAGAAATTTTACTACGAAGGCTATCCTGTGTAATCTCTGCTATATCTTGGTCTGAGATTAAAATTCGACCGCCTTCTGCATCATAAAATCTTAGTATTAGATTAACTAAAGTAGATTTTCCTGCACCCGAAGCTCCGACTAAACCGATTTTTTCTCCGGCCGAAACATCAAGTGACAAGTCTGTAATTCCTCCAATTTCGCGACCGTATTTAAATTTTAAATTTTCAATTTTTATTTTTGGCTCTACTATGATTAACTTTTTTGCACGCTCTTGATCTGTAAGCGTATACCTTGGCGTAAGTGTTTTTATACCATCTTCAATTTCGCCGATCTGAGCATAGATATTCATTAGGGTGAAACTTACCCATCCCGTCATTTGGGCAAGTCTCAGAGCAATAGCTCCAGCGATCGTAACCTCTCCGACCGTGGCAAGATTGTTGACCCACGACAGCAATGATAAACCAACGAGGCCGACTGGAATTAAACCAGCAAGTGTCAAAAGTACGATGCGGAACTCTAACATGGTCTTTTGTCTGTCAATTGAGCGATCCAGGTATTTGTCCATTGCTGATACAGCCGCATCATTTTCATGAGAAATATGTGCGAATTGCTTTACAGTTTTTATATTACTTATTGTGTCAATAACCTGGCCCGACACCATGGCTTTTGAGTCAGCATAAGACTTTGATTTACGTCTTATCCTTGGCATATATATTTTGATAAGAGCAATATACGTTATTAGCCAGACTGCTACAAATAATGTGCTTTTTAAATCAAATGCGCCTACTATAATCATTGCAGAAACTACGGATGCCAGAGCGTATACGCCAGTTTGTAAAAAATCTGTAATTAATGTTGATAGAGAGTTAGCAGTTTGGAGTTGTTTTTGCGCTATTCTGCCAGCAAAGTCGTTGTCAAAAAAACTTATAGACTGGCCTAAAGTCCATTTATGAAGTTTCAGCAATGTCATATTTAATATTTTGGGTCCAAGAATCGCTTGAAAAAGCGCGCTTAGGCAAAAACTTAATGGCCTCAAAAATACAAAAATTAATATGCACAAAAGTAAAAGAAACTTATTTGTACTGAAGAAAAATGAGCGTCCACTATCTGCCTGTGCGGCGTCAACTACCCACCCGAGAGCGATCGTGGTTATCATTTCGAATGACCCGGCTAATGTGCTGGCAGCAGCGCCAAAAAAAATATATTTCCAGGTTCCGCCACAAGACCAGACTATGAACCTCCAGAGCTCTTGTGGAGGTGGAGACACACTATCTTTTTTGTAGTCAATCTTATTTGATATCCAATTAATCATTTAACAGTCGTCTGTAAAAAACCACCTGACTGTTGTGCCCACAATTTAGCATATAGACCATTATTTCCTAATAAGTCAGTGTGCGAGCCATCTTCAACAATACGCCCATTATTCATAACAAGTATCCTATCCATGTTTACAATAGTTGAGAGCCGATGTGCTATTGCGATTACGGTCTTTCCTTCCATCAAATAAGATAAAGTCTCTTTAATAGCAGCTTCTATATCGCTATCTAGTGCGCTTGTAGCTTCGTCCATAAGCAAAATTGGCGCATCCTTTAAAATCACACGAGCGAGTGCAATACGTTGCCTTTGTCCTCCAGATAACTTCACGCCACGTTCACCAACTTTAGAGGAGTATCCTTTATTACCGTCTTTGTCCTCCAGGTTTACGATAAATTCGTGGGCTCTTGCTTTTTTCGCCGCATCAATTATCTCCTTTTCGGTGGCGTTACTTCTCCCGTAGCTTATGTTTTCTCTAATGCTTCTGTGTAAAAGGCTACTTTCTTGCTGTATTGTGCCAATATGCTTTCTTAGACTTTCTTGCTTTGTCAGGGAGATATTCTGCTCATCTATAAGTATTTTGCCCTTTTCAACATCGTAGAATCGCAAAAGCAATTTAAAAAGTGTTGATTTTCCTGCTCCTGAGGGACCAACTAACCCAACTTTTTGTCCAGCAGGAATTTTAATATTTAGATTATCAAGGCCACCAAAGCTTCGACCATAATGATGATATAAATTTTGAACTTCTATTTTTGAATCACTAAGGTTCAGATTGTGAGCGTTTTTATGATCCACTAATTGTACTGGTTGGGCTATAGTCTCTAACCCTTCTCTTATAACACCTAATTCTCGAAAAAAAGTGGAAGTCGCCCACATTATCCATCCGGACATTGCACTTATACGCAGAACTAACGTTGCTGCAGCTGCCACCACACCTACTGACGTTTGTTCTGAATACCAAAGCCATATTGCCCATCCGATTGTCCCAGATGTTAGAATGCCATTTAAAAAAGAGAGCGAAATATCCATTATGGAATATAATCGCAACTCTCTAATAATTGTATTTCGGGTATCTGCAATCGCCTCTCTTGCATACTCAAGTTCTTTTTTTTCATTCGAGAATAATTTTACAGATTGGATATTTGTATAAGTATCGACGATGTATCCGTTCAAATTTGACCTAGCATCGGCTGCTGCCTGTGATGCTGGCTGAATGCGTTTTACCACAAAAACTATCAAATAACTGTAAGCAAACATCCAAACTAAAAGAGGCACAATGAGTTCTATTTCTGCGGTCACAAGTAAAAATAATGCTCCTACCAAGTAAGCTAAAATATAGCTAAATGCGTCAAATACGTGATAAATTACTTCACCTGCTGACCGAGGGGTCTGCATCACCCTATTTGTGATCCTCCCAGCAAAGTCATTTTCAAACCATCCAACTGACTGGCGCATAACTTGCCTGTGACCCCTCCAGCGGAATAATGTTGCTATATTTGGCATAAGTGAATTGTTGTTTAGTAAAACAGCTATAGAGGCAATTACTGGCATTCCAACGCCGGCTAGGATCAAGAAAAAGCCAATAAAGAAGCCATTCTCTAAAATTTCTTGTCTTGATCCCGTTTGCATTAGGTCAACAATCTGCCCAATTCCATAAATTAATAGAAGTTCGATGGTTGCCAATAAAAATGCAAAGAAAGCCGTCACACCAAACAGGAAATAGAAAGGCTTGGTATAATCTTTTAAAAAATTTGATATTTCTTTGGGTGGAGTATCGGTTTCCTTATACTTACAAAATGGATCTACAAGGCTCTCAAAAAATTTAAACATAGAAGTTCCGTTAATCACAAAAGATTGTAACGATAATAGACGCTTTAATTCTGTCAAGAGTGGGTTTTTGCTTTTATCCCGATAACTTTCAGTATTTTGGCTGAGTCAGCTTTAAAATTGCTTTTTATCCATATACGTTGGGCTTCTTTCAATTTAATCCCAACGTCCTCTCCGCTCATATATTTAGATAAATGCGCCCCGGATATAGGACACGGATATAAACAAGCTTTTTCGATTTTGGTGACATCACTTAACTTTAATTTTTCGCCCTGATTGAATGTGGAGATTGCAAGCACTGATTGGGCAATTTCCTTGTTGAACTCATAAACCAATTCAGCAGGGTCAAAATTTTTTTCCAAAAGGCTCTTTAATAGTGAAAACTTTCTTGCCTCTTTGCGGGCTAAATTGAGGGATGTTATCTCAGTATTTCTAGTGATTGCTACAAGTCTTCTAATTGCCTCTGGTTCAATTCCCATTTTTTCTTCTATTGAAATTAGATTTTGGATATTCTTGATACCTCGATCAATCGAAACCTTTTCAAGAACACCTATTTTTGACATTTCTAAGAGTGCGCGGGATGGATTTTTGCATAACAATATCTTTTGGAATTCATTCCATACCCTTTCCTTAGAAAGAAATTTCAAGCCATTTTGATTGTCTTTGATCGCGTCTAATGCGTCTTGCTCGAAGTCTACTGCCAAGTCAGAAAACTGAGCATGGAATCGAAAAAACCTCAAAATTCGCAAGTAATCTTCTTGGATACGGTTGTTTGCGTTGCCGATAAATTTTATTTTAAGCGGTCGGAAGTCCTTTAGTCCTCCTATCGGATCTTTGATTTTTCCAGTAGGGTCTGCATACAGGGCATTTATTGTAAAATCTCTTCTTTCAGCATCTTTTGTGATATTATCAGAAAAGCTTACATCAGCATGTCTTCCATCTGTATTTTGGTCACTTCGCATTGTAGTGATTTGGTATGGGATACCCTCTGATACCACAGTTACAGTGCCATGAGAAAATCCAGTTGGAGTAGCTTTGAAGGACCCAACGTTAAAAAGATTTAGCGTTTCCTCTGGTTTTGCATCAGTTGAAATATCAATGTCATTCACAGGTAAATTTAAAATACTATTTCTAACGCATCCACCAACTAGGTATGCATTATGATCAGCTTTTTTAAATATTTTTAATATATTTTGAAGGTTTTTATTCTTTATCCATTCACTATCTATTTGCATTTTTAAACCCTTCGGCAAAACCATAAAGGATTCGAGCAGTAGCACCCCATATATAGTGTGGGCCGTACGGCACTACATAATAGTATCTCAGCTCTTTCTGCCATTTTCGTGCTTGGATACTGTAGTTTTCAAGGGTCAAAAAATGCTCCAACGGGACGTAAAAAACCTCATCTACCTCATTTTTGTCTATCTTTAAATCTAGCTTATCTGGCAGTTGAAAAATAATAGGAGTTACCAGAAAATTTGTAACAGTTTCATGTTTTGGTAGGATACCTAATTCCTTTGGAATTGATCGGTTAAGTCCGATTTCTTCTTCTGCCTCGCGTAAGGCTGTATTTACAAGTGTACCATCTTCAAGTTCAAATTTTCCTCCGGGAAATGCAATTTGACCAGGGTGGTTTTTTAAGTGTCCAGCCCTTTTAGTAAGTAAAACTGATGGCTGCTTTTTCTCGGAAAAACATATACCAACAAGCACACCAGCTTTGTTAAGTTTTCTATCACTTGGTAAAACGATATTTTGATTTAAATCAAAGTCTGAAGAGTTGATACGTTCTTCATCCGAAACTTTTTCAATTATATCGATCCAATTAGATTCCACTATTTATTGCCTCAAAACCTACCGATTTTGGGTCTAATTCATAGTGTGCACCGCAAAATTGACAATCAGCTGTAACAAGTCCATCCGCGGTTATCATCTTTGAAATGTCCTTAGCCGAATATATCGAAAGTGACTGTCGTACTCTGTCTTCTGAGCAGCTACAGCCAAAGCGAACTGATTGAGCGTCGAAAATACGGGGCTGTTCCTCATGAAACAACCTTACAAGAAGCTCTGAGGGAGTCACCGTAGGTCCAATCAGCTCAAGATCTTCAATCGTATCAAGGTGATAATTTATACGTTTCCAGTTTTCTGCATTGTCTCCACTAAGAAGGTCTTGAGAACTTAATAGCCTACTGGGATCGGAGCTATTTTCTTCTGAAGCTTGGAAATTAGACGTTGGTAGGTGCTGAACCATAATACCGCCAGCTCTCCAGTTTTCTTCCATATTAGCCTGTTTTATTTTGCCAAATTTCAGATTAAAGGCAGTTGGAAGTTGCTCTGATTGAGCAAAATATGTCTCAGCGCTATCGGACAGAGACCTTCCATTCAAAGGTGATAATCCTTGATAAGGCTTAGTTCCTTCGCCTTGGTCAATCAATACCGCAAAATAACCCTTTCCAAGTTGATCAAATGGGTCTTTATTAGTTAACTTTTCTTTATCAAAACTAGCATAAGCCCGAATTTGTGCAGTCTCTCCTGATGCTTTGGGAGCATAAAAATCTGTTGCTATCATACGAACTGGACCGTTTGTTTGTACCTGCAGAGACAACTTCCACTGCAGTTTGATACTTTTTCCGATCAATGCCGTAAGTAGTGCCATCTCTGCGACTAGTGCTTCAACGGCTTTGGGGTACTGATGCTGTTTAAGGATACCTTGTAAAACCCCATCTAATCTTGCAATCCTGCCGCGCATATCTGCAGCGTCGAGTTGAAATGGTAAGACTGTATCATCCCATGCTATTTTATTGCCCAATGACATTTTTTATCCTTGAATTTTCACTTCATGCTTATACGCTCGTATCAATTAGGACAAGTTTCAAAATGTGAAGTGCTTTTGGTATGATAAAAACTTACGCAACAGAAATTGAGCGGGGTAAAAAATATTTTTATCGTCCAGGTGTGTATGTAATTTTACCTATTGGAAACCAAGTTTTACTTACTTTCCAGGCAGATCCCCATAATGAGTTTCAACTACCAGGTGGGGGCGTTGATGCTGGAGAGCAACCAATAACAGCTCTTTACAGAGAAGTGATTGAGGAAACGGGATGGGTTATTGGGCGACCTCGAAAGATTGGAGCATTCAGGCGTTTCGTATATATGCCGGAATACAAAATACGGGCTGAAAAAGTTTGCCACATTTATTTAGCCAAACCTATGTTTAAAAAATGTGAGCCAACAGAGCATGACCATACGGCAATTTTTGTAGATATTGATGTTGCTTATCAGATCTTAGCTGTGGATGGCGATGCATATTTTTTAAAAAAGGTTGTAGCAGGTCAATACTGAGACTATGGCAAAAACTTGCCTCTCGGTAAGTTCTAGGCAACAAAAAACTTAAAAATTGCACCCAGAAATCTGAAGAATCTTAATTATACAAACTGCGAAAGTGTCTCGTCATTTGTGATGTCTGAATATGTAAAGCCTGCATCTTTCAGTCGGCTGAAGAAATCATTGAAACTATCTGGTGACTTCGTTTCAATACCAATCAGAATGGATCCAAAATTTCTTGCTGATTTTTTGAGATACTCAAAGCGTGTTATGTCATCTTCTGGACCGAGAAAATTTAAAAATTCCTTTAGCGCACCTGGTCTTTGCGGCATACGTAAAATAAGATATTTTTTTAAACCTGCAAATCTTTGTGCTCTTTCTTTTACCTCTGGTAATCTTTCAAAATCAAAGTTGCCGCCTGAGGTAACACATACGACACGACGTCCTTTAATTGCCTGACCCAAGTCTTGCAATGCATCAATCGCTAAAGCACCGGCAGGCTCAAGTACTATTCCCTCAACGTTTAACATGTCTAACATCGAGATACATATTCTATCCTCTGGAATGGTAATAACATTTGCTAATCCTATATTTTTTAATCGGCTAAACGTTTTTTCACCAATTTTGCCCACGGCAGCACCGTCGGCAAACGTATTCACAGTATCAAGCTTCGTGGGTTTTCCATTAATTAGTGCCTCACGAAGGCATGCACCGCCTAAAGGCTCAACTAAGGTATATGTACAATGATTCCGAAAATAACTAGTTACTCCAGCTGATAGCCCACCGCCACCAACTGGGAGAATAATGTGGTCTGGGTTGCCGCCAAGCTGCTTTTTTATTTCTACCCCAACAGAAGCTTGTCCAATTATAATATCTTCGTCATCAAATGGTGACAGAAAATGTAAACTTTCTTTTTTACAAAATGTTTGTGCCGCGTGCAAACAGTCATCAAAGTAATCCCCAGTTAGTCTGATTTCAACAAATTCACCGCCAAAAATCTGGGTTTTTTGTATTTTTTGCTGTGGAGTTGTGACGGGCATGAAAATTATACCATTAACCTTCAACTGTCGGCACATAAAGGCAACACCTTGAGCATGATTGCCCGCACTTGCACAAACAAAAGCCTTTTTGTCAGAAAATTTACGCATAGCGTTAAATGCTCCGCGTAATTTATAAGATCTCACAGGACTCAGATCTTCGCGCTTCAACCATATATCAGCACCGTAGATTGCAGATAAGTGTTCATTTCGCTGCAATGGAGTTGGAGAAAAAACTTCCCGTATTGCCTTCTCGGCTAGGTCAGCTGATTTTGTAAAATTTGTCATAATTAAGCAATGGCTTAGCGGTCTTAGCATTGCAAGTATTTTTAAGGATACTTCCAAGATTATCAATTAAAGGTATTATTTCTTAGGTAAATGCCGATCTTGCCCACAGATTGAAAAAAGGGTAGGCCAATCGCATCGAAAGGGGAATCTAATGCATAAGCCGAAAAAAGTAGTTTTGGCCTATTCGGGCGGGCTAGATACATCAATTATTCTTAAATGGCTTCAAACCGAATACGCATGCGAAGTAGTTACCTTTACAGCAGATTTAGGGCAAGGTGAGGAACTTAATCCTGCGCGTGAAAAAGCGAAATTGCTTGGGATCGAACCCACCAATATCTATATTGAGGACCTAAGGGAAGAGTTTGTGAGTGATTTTGTTTTTCCCATGTTTAGGTGTAATGCCCTTTATGAGGGCCTTTATCTTTTGGGAACTTCGATTGCGCGCCCTTTAATTTCAAAACGTCTTGTTGAAATAGCAGAAGAAACTGGTGCTGATGCAATTGCGCACGGGGCAACTGGCAAAGGGAATGATCAGGTTCGTTTTGAGCTGTCAGCCTATGCCCTAAACCCAAACATACACGTTATAGCACCTTGGCGTGAGTGGAGCTTAACAAGTAGATCGCGATTACTAAAATTTGCTGAAGAAAATCAGATACCCATTGCAAAAGACAAGCGTGGTCAGGCTCCATTTTCTGTCGATGCTAATTTACTTCATACGTCATCGGAGGGGAAAATATTGGAAGACCCATCAGTAGCTGCCCCGGAGTATGTTTATCAACGAACTATAAATCCAGAAAATGCTCCAGAAGCTCCTGAATTTATCGAAATTGAATTCTTGAGCGGTGACGCAGTGGCAATTAATGGTTGTAAAATGTCTCCGGCTGAAGTTTTAACTAAATTAAATGAACGAGGAGGAGCTCATGGTATTGGGCGACTTGACCTTGTTGAAGGAAGATTTGTTGGAATGAAGTCTAGAGGGATTTATGAAACTCCTGGCGGAACAATATTGTTGGAAGCACATCGGGGTATAGAGCAAATTACTTTAGATCGCGGTGCTGCACATTTAAAAGATGAGTTAATGCCCAAGTATGCGGAGCTTATTTATAATGGTTTTTGGTACAGTCCAGAAAGGGAAATGCTGCAATCTTTAATTGATAAGTCGCAGAAGTACGTTTCTGGTACCGTAAGGCTTAAGTTATATAAAGGGTCCGTAAATACTGTTGGTAGATGGTCGGAGTACAGCTTGTATTCTGAAAAACATGTGACCTTTGAAGATGATGCAGGTGCTTACGATCAAAATGATGCAGCTGGTTTTATCCAGTTGAATGCATTACGCCTCAAGTTATTAGCCCATCAGAAACTAAAAAATACTAAGGGGCCCAAAACTTAGTTGAAGGTAAATTAAGATTAAGCTTAAATTCCAGCTTCCATAGTGATTTCTTTTTTTGATTTTCGCTGTCGTTCTGTCTCAGATTTTAATTGCCCACAAGCAGCCATAATATCCTCTCCTCTTGGAGTTCGTACTGGACTTGCATAACCTGCACGGTGAATTATGTCGGCAAATTTTTTTATTTTGGGCCATTCACTTCTTTTATATGGTGAACCTGGCCATTCATTGAATGGAATTAAATTTATTTTAGCAGGAATACCAGCGATTAGTTTGACTAAGCGGAAGGCATCTAGTTCGCTATCGTTGACGTCCTTGATCATAACATATTCAAATGTGATGCGTTCGGAGTTAGATAATCTTGGATAATCCTTTAGTGCCTTAATTAGAGTTTCAATATTCCATTTCTTGTTAATAGGTACTAACTTGTCTCTAATTTCGTCAGTTGTGCCATGAAAAGAAACTGCTAAAAGACATCCAATTTCGTCGGCTGTCCTCGATATTTCCGGGACGACCCCCGAAGTAGACAATGTGATCCTTTTTCTTGATAAACATATCCCTTCGGGGTCCATAACAATTTTGAGTGCGTCTCTCACATTTTCAAAATTATAGAGTGGTTCGCCCATTCCCATGAGGACAACATTCGAGAGCGATCTGGTTTCATTATTTGTGCCGCTTAAATTTTCCCATTCGCCCAAGTCATCGCGTGCAATTAATACTTGGCCTACTATTTCTCCAGAGGTAAGGTTTCTCACCAGTTTTTGCGTGCCAGTATGACAAAATGAACAGGTAAGCGTACATCCGACCTGTGAACTTACGCAAAGTGTTCCACGACCTTCTTCAGGAATATATACAGCCTCAACCTCATGTCCCCCAGCCAGTTGGAGCAGGTATTTCCGTGTCCCATCTTTTGAACATTTTTTTGAGATTACTTTAGGGACCTCAAGTATAAAATTTTCGCTTAGTAGTTCTCTATAATTTTTTGACAGGTTTGTCATTTGTGAGAAATTTCGTTCGCCTTTTTGATAAATCCACTGCCAAAGTTGAGCTGCTCTCATTTTTACTTGCTTCTCAGGGGTGCCAATTTCTAAAAGCTTTTTTAGCATAAGTGCTCTACTAATGCCTATCAAATTGACTGGTCCAGACGGTAAAGTCCGCGGTATAGTCAAGAGATCGTGTATAATCGGTGCTGACGGTTTCATTAGTAGATGCTATCCAAATTTAGAAAAAAATTGTCTATACTTATTTAACGTTAGAGCCGTCAATAATACTTTGTTTTTTATTTGCAACGTTTCGAAGCATCTTCAACAGCGGCTGTAAAACCTTTTAATGAAAAAGTATCCTCAGTTTTCGTACCTCTTGAGGATCTGCCGGTAAGTGTCGCTTTCGCTCCACGTTTCATGGCTTGAACCATTTTTTTATCGACTTCGTCTGTCGGTGCCCAAGCCCATTCTCCATTTGTAAACATTTGGTATCTAGTACCATCTATATTTACATCCACATTGCTTCCATCATCGAAGGGGTATCCACCAGTGAATGATATTTGTCCTTTTATGCCGGACCCGGGAATATATGACACAAACAACAAAATATCGCTGCGTTTAACGGAAACCATTCGTCCATCACGCGTATTGACGGTCTCAATCGGTTGGGACGCTGCCCAACATTCTTTGGGGCTCTCTTCCACGAAAACCACCCAATCTGCCTGCGTAGATGCTACATTAGTACTTGAATCTTGGGCAATAAGAGCGCCTCCGCCAAAAAGTAAAATAAAGACTATTAACAAATTTTTTGATACTTGTTTTATCATATTTCCTCGCGTTATTCAGTTCTTGTCTTACTATACTGAGATAGCATATTAAAAACAGATTATTTTATTCTTTATTTACGTCTATTATTTTAAACTGAAGCCTATTTAATTTAAAGCCCTGATAATAACAATTCGAATAGGACGAATTTTATGATTAATTCTGCAGTAGAACTTTGTGAAGTATGGAGAGGTTCGTTAAGGGAAAGTTTGCATATTGGGCATGCGGTTGTGTGTGATAGTAGCGGAGGGATAGTAAAGTCTTGGGGTGACCCAGAACAGATTTTTTATTCAAGATCATCATCCAAAATGATTCAAGCACTACCATTGGTAGCTTCTGGAGCAGCTGATAGTTTTGGCTTGTCATCCCAACATCTTGCCTTGGCTTGTGCATCTCATAACGCTGCTAGTATTCATACTGGTCTCGTGGAAAAATGGTTAAGCGAGCTCAGATTATCAGACTCTGACCTTTGTTGTGGACCGCAGGTGCCGCGTGACAGAGATGCAAAAATAGATTTATTTAGGGCTAACCGAAGTCCCTGTCGCATTCATAATAATTGTTCTGGAAAGCATTCTGGGTTCTTAACATTGACACAGTACTTAGGTGCTGAACCTAACTATGTCAGTATTGATCATCCGGTTCAAAAAGCTTGCTTGGAGTTTTACGAAATGACTACAAATGAAGTGAGTATTGGTTACGGAATAGACGGATGTTCTGCGCCAAATCACGCATTCAGTTTGAAAGCCATTGCTAATGCCATGGCTTGGTTTTCAGATGCTAAAAGTAGATCAGATATCGCGTCTCAAAGTGCTGTTAGATTAATAGACGGAATGTTGAAGCATCCTGCGTTAGTGGCTGGTGAAGGTCGTGCGTGTACAGAATTAATGAGAGCAGCGCAGGGAAAAGTAGCTTTGAAAACGGGAGCTGAAGGGTTTTTCGTGGCAGTAATTCCAGAGAAAAAAATGGGTGTTGCTCTGAAAGTTTTAGATGGTGCGACTAGAGCCAGCGAGTGTGTAATAGCATCAATTTTAGTAGGACTAGGTGTTTTGAATCCGGCTAACCCAATTGTAGCGAAGTACTTGAATCCTTCAATCTTAAACTGGGATGGACTAAAAACTGGTTTTATAAAACCATTAATACAGTAAAAATGATCGTAAAGTTTAACAAACCATTCAATGTATTGTCTCAATTTAGTGATAATTCAGAAAATGCAATTGAAAGAGGTAATTTGTCTGACTTCATTTCTATTCCAAATATTTACCCAATTGGAAGACTTGATAAAGACAGCGAAGGCTTGATGTTGTTATCGGATGACGGGAAATTGCAGCATAAACTCTCAAACCCGAAAAATAAAATCAAAAAAACGTATAATGTGCAAGTTGAAGGTGAGCCTAAACAATCGGATTTGAATCTTCTACGAGTTGGTATAAAGTTGAAAGATGGTATTACAAGTCCAGCAGAGGTTAAGATAATTGAAGCGCCATGTCTTTGGGATAGAGTTCCACCAATTAGAGTAAGAAAAACAGTTCCCGATTCCTGGTTGGAAATTATCATTTATGAGGGAAGGAACAGACAAATTAGACGAATGACTGCTGCCGTTGGGTACCCTACTTTACGGCTAATTCGCATTAAAATAGGAAGCTATAGCATAGATAATTTGATGCCAGGAGATTTTGAAACTATCGCATAGATTTAAATTAAATATTAATTGTAATCAAATAGCAGTTAAACCTTCATCCAATGCACCCAAAATCTGACTCACTTCTCCCTCAGATATCGTTAGTGGCGGGGACATCAAAATATTGTTCAATCCTAGTCTGACCATAGCACCGAACTCGTAGGTTTTCTGATGAATCTTTTTCATATGATCGTTATCTAAAGGTGTTTTTTTTGTCTGATCGGAAACAAGCTCAATCCCAAGCATTAGGCCATGGCCGCCTCGCACGTCTCCCACTATATTGTGTTTCTTAGCTAAATCATTGACACCATTATATAATTGAGTCCCCCGCACCTGTGCATTGATTTTGGTATTCAGACGTTCGGTTTCAGATATGCATGCTACTACTGCTGCTGCTCCTACGGGGTGAGCAGAGTAAGTATAGCCATGAAAAATTGCGGCATCACCAGTTTTGTCATTTTCAAATACTTCTGCAACTTTGTCGGACATCAAAGCTGCTCCAACCGGATAATATCCAGATGTAATACCTTTAGCAATGCTCATCATGTCGGGTTTAACGCCCCAATGACGTGCTCCCGACCAGTCGCCAGTACGCCCAAACCCAGTTATAACTTCATCAGATATTAAGAGGATACCATGTTTATCACATATTTCCCTCATAAGGGTCATAAAGCTTGGATCAGGAATTATTACCCCTCCTGCGCCCTGTATGGGCTCCATTATAAAAGCAGCAATACTATTTGCACCTTGAAATGCTATTTCGTCTTCGAATGCAGCAGCAATATGATGGGCTAGTTTCGAGGAATTAGCTTCATTAAAAGGATTTCTATAGGTGTATGGGCTAGGAAGATGAAAACAGCCAGGCAGTAATGGCTCATAGTTTATCCGAAACCGATTATTTCCATTTACTGATGCACCGCCGAAATGAGTTCCATGATAACCTTTTTTTAACGAAATAAATTTTGTTCGAGTTGGCTCACCTTTTATTCGGTGATATTGACGAGCTAGCCGGAGACATGTGTCAACCGAGTCAGACCCTCCTGATGTAAAAAATACGCGGCTCATTCCGTCTTCGGCAAATAAATTTCGCACCATATATGATGCTTCAATCGCCATAGGATTGGTAGTACCTGCAAAAGATGAGTAGTATGGTAGGTCGTAAAGTTGCTTTGTTATTGATTCTTTGATCCTATTATTAGAATACCCTAGATTTACGCACCAAAGCCCACCTACAGCATCTACGGTCTGATGACCGTCAATATCTGTTATTTTTACACCTTCCGCTTCAGTAATTATTCTTGGGGGTGCTTCTAATGAGTCTTTTGGATGACCCATTGGATGCCAGAGGTGTTTTGCATTATTCGCTTTGAGAAAATTATCGTCTTTCATCTTTTTCACCCACCTGCAAATTTAATACAAAGTCATTGTTAGTCTCTCTTTTCAGTTTGTCTATAGTTTCAGCAAAACTGCTGGACAATTTTACTAAGTTATGTGTAACCATCGAGTGCTATGAACAAAAATAAAACTGATCCAAATTATAAAATTATAGCTGAAAATCGACGTGCTCGTTACGATTACTCGATTGAGGATGAGATCGAATGTGGCCTCTCTTTGGTTGGTTCAGAAGTTAAATCACTTAGACAAAAATCTGCAAATATTGGTGAGTGTTATGCAGAGGTTGAAAATGGTGAACTATGGTTAATTAACTCATATATTGCACCCTATGATCAGGCAAAAACCTGGGGTCATGAGGAGAGGCGTCGAAGAAAACTTTTGGTGACTAAGCGCGAACTTGGGAAGCTGTGGTCAGAAACTCAAAGGAAAGGCATGACATTGGTCCCTCTAGTTTTGTATTTCAATCATAGAGGTATCGCTAAATTAAAAATAGGTGTGGCTAAAGGTAAAAAAAATTATGATAAGAGATCAGATCAAGCAAAGCGTGACTGGGGAAGACAAAAACAACGTTTGCTGAGGCAGGGAGACTAATGAGAAGTCTTGTCCAATTGTAAGATTTAAAATAATAGTCTCTAAAGTGTTTAAATGGCTTACCTAGAAATCTTTTGAGGCTTATGGAATTATACTATGGTAATTGAGCGGGCTGGGAGTCTTGTTTCGACTAATTGGTTGGCTAAAAGACTAGACAGCTCTCAGATACGAGTCCTTGACGCGTCATGGTATCTCCCAAATATGTATCGAAACCCAATTGCGGAGTATGAAAAAAAGCATATCCCTAATGCCCGATTTTTTGATATTGACGATATTTCAGATCACAGGTCTGACCTTCCACACATGGTTCCACCGGTAGAAAAATTTATGTCCAAAGTACGTAAATTAGGCGTTGGAGATGGTCATCAAGTAGTTATTTATGACGGTTCAGGTATGTTTTCTGCTGCCAGAGTTTGGTGGCTTTTCAAGATGATGGGACATGAAGATGTAGCTGTTCTTGATGGTGGGTTGCCTAAGTGGATTTCTGATGGTTTTCCGGTCAATAATGAACCACCTGTAATACGTGATCGCCATATGATGGTGGATCAGGTGCTTTCTTATCTAAAGGACGTAACCCAAGTAGCTGCGGCATCAAAGCTTGGTGATTATGAGATTATTGATGCAAGGTCACCAGGTCGATTTAGAGGCGAAGAAAATGAGCCAAGAGAGGACTTGCGAAAGGGGCATATTCCGAATTCAAAAAATGTATTTTTTAAATCGCTGCTTAATGATGATCAAACTTTTAAAAATAAATCTGAATTGAAACAGATGTTTAACTCTGCTGGAGTTGATATGTCGAAGCCGGCAATTACAACCTGTGGATCTGGTGTTACGGCTGCAATTCTAAATCTTGGATTGGAGCTTATAGGTAAAACGGACCACTCTTTATATGATGGAAGCTGGACAGAGTGGGGAATGTCACCCACACTTCCTGTATCGACTGGAGACCAGAAATGATTTTTAAGAACATCCAGAACCAGCCACCTGATAAGATACTCGCTTTAATGACAGCATTTAAAGATGATCCAAGAGAGCAGAAGCTTGATCTTGGTGTGGGAGTTTATAAAGATTCAAATGGTAATACTCCAATAATGAGGTCTATTAAAGCAGCTGAAAAAAAATGGTGGGAGATCGAAAATAGTAAATCATATATTGGTTTGGTAGGGGATCCAGCTTTCTCAGACGCCATAATTTCATTAGTTCTCGGAAGTAATATACCAAAAAATCTTATAGCATCAGCCGCAACTCCTGGAGGAACGGGTGCTGTTAGACAAGGATTTGAACTATTTAAAATCGCTAACCCTAACGTACGAGTTTTTGTATCAGATCCAACATGGCCTAATCACATTTCAATACTACAATACTTAAATATTCCATGTGAAACTTATCGATATTTTGACAATGAAACTCGGGGTGTTGATTTTGACTCTATGGTAGTTGATCTGTCTCGCGCGAAGGCTGGTGATGTTATTTTGCTACATGGTTGCTGTCATAACCCAACTGGCGCCAATTTGAATAAGCAGCAATGGCAGATAATCATTGAATTGTTAAACAAGAGTGGTGCGACACCCATGATTGATTTAGCTTATCAAGGCTTTGGTGATGGACTGGAGGAAGACGCATATGCCACACGGTTGATTGCGGAGTCGGTGCCCGAAACGGTGATAGCTTCAAGCTGTTCAAAGAATTTTGGAATTTATCGAGAACGTGCAGGGCTATTAATGCTTGTCTCGCAGGATAGTTCTAGACGGAAGATAAACCAAAGTATGTTAGCATTTTTAAACCGCCAGAATTACTCTTTTCCTCCTGATCACGGATCAAGACTTGTTTCAATAGTTTTGAATGATACTGACCTACGTTCTGATTGGATGTCTGAGTTAGAGGATATTCGTAATTCCCTGCTGAATTTAAGAATTCAGCTTTCTGATGAGCTACAAAAGATTTCTGGATCTGATCGTTTCACTTTTATCGCTTCGCACAGAGGAATGTTTTCGCGTCTCGGCGCTACACCCTCACAAGTGGAAAAAATGCGTAAAGAATTTGGAATCTATATGGTCTCTGATAGTCGTTTTAACGTTGCTGGGCTTAATTATAAAACAGTCCCTGCGTTGGCAAAAGCAATTATCGAAACGGGTCTTTGATGTTATTTTAATGTTCTGATTTCGTTTGTTTCTAGGTTAAATAAATGTCATCAAAACATATTTCTTCAATTTTCCTTCGTCCAATCATGGCCATTGCAACTGATGTCTCTTTGCAGAGATAATCAATATAACTTTCTATGCCATGTCGGTTGTTTGCTGCGTACGCAAGAGACCATGGCCTACCCATAAAAGCAAAATTTGCTCCCAGAGCATATGCTTTAACTAAATCTTCTCCATTCCTCAGTCCTGAATCATAAAAAATATTTATATCATTCCCTAACGCTTTCCTAATTTTTGGTAACATCTCAATTGGGTGCGGAGCAGAGGCTAATTGTCGGCCTCCATGGCTTGAGACATATATTCCATCAACACCCATGCCTCTCATGTTTTTTGCATCTTCAGTGTTCAATACACCTTTTATGACTAATTTATTCGGCCAGTGATCCCGAAGATACCTTAAGAACTCCCAATCTGCGCCAGCTCGAGAGGCATCACGGTTGAAGCTATTTGTATCTGTAAAATTTCCAAATTTTGGAGGACCGTTTATTAGTGTCTTTATTGACCAGGTGGGGTGCATAGCGAAATCGACAATTTGCTTTGGTCCAAATTTAAAGGGCATTTTTAGACCGTTTCGTATTTCGTTCGGTCTAAAACCGATTTCTGGGACATCTACCGTAAAAATTAGACTTTTATACCCAGCCGTAGCTATCCTATTTAGAAGTTTTTTAAGTTCTGTTTTGTCTGCCATGTAGTAGAGCTGAAACCAGGCGTATCCTTTCGAATATTCTGCGTACTTTTCCAAAGACATAGAAGAAGCAGTTGATACCCCAACTGGAATTTCATATTTGGCGGCGCATTTTGCGAATGCTTCATCTGCTCCTACTCCCGCCATTTGGACCATACCCATTGGAGCTATGCCAATTGGCAATTTTGACGGTATACGGAAAATTTTGTGGTTCAAACTTCGTTTTTCAACATTAATCAACACTTTCGTGTTGAGCCTTAGTTGTCTAATAATTTTTCTATTATCTGCGTCTCCACTACCATCAGAGGCTGCACCATCAATGTACTCAAACAACAATTTTGGTAGACGCTTTCTAGCAGACTGCCGAAAATCATCAAAATTAATATCAACTTTAGAAAAAGGATTAAGCAAATCTAGTTCCTGGCTTTAATTTCTTCCATGAAGCGATATCTAATAACAGCTGGATCTATATCAATAACGGGTACAGGAATATTACCACTTTGACATTTTGACACAATTATTGTCATTTTTTTTCCTTGGATTGCTGCTTCTAGTATTTCCTTTGTTTCTGATGCCTGGCATTCAACAACATTATCACAGCCACAAGCCTCCGCGACTTTAGCAAGAGAAGTTTTACCACCTGTATAAGTTGGTTGATCGCCGGTTGAACCGTAACTTCCGTTATCAATAATCAGCAATATGAAATTATTCGCTACATTGTTAGCAATCGTCGGTAGTGTTCCAAAATTGGTCAGAACAGAGCCATCTCCATCAATTGCGATTACTGTTTCTTTTTGGCTTAAAGCAAGTCCTAATCCGATTGAAGAAGCTAATCCCATTGTGCCAAGCATATAAAAATTTGTTGGCTGGTCATCAAGCATATGAAGTTCTTGCGATGGTAGTCCTATATTACTGACAACTAATTTGTCAGAAATAATCGGGATGATTTCTTTTAAAATATCTGCCCTTATCATGATATTGAACTCCAGAAGTTTGCATCGGTTAAAATGGCAACAGGTTTTTTTGCCATAAACGTGTGATTTAAAATACCATCAAACTCATTTGCGTCTTTAGGTTCATGAAAATGATAGGTGGGAATCTTGAGCTGTTCTAGAAGGGCTTTAGTATGAACCGCCATTTCAACCTGGCATTGGACTTTTTCCCCAACTTCGCCTCGATAACTTATTAAGATAGGAAGCGGCATGCGGTAGTATTGAATTAAAGTCACCAATGTATTGATGGTAACACCAATCGCGGTGTTCTGCATTATAATGCACGGACGCTTTCCACCCATGTACGCACCGGCACACAGCCCCATCCCTTCATCTTCTTTATTTGATGGTACATGAAGTATTCTCTCATCTTTTTCTAACAATTCAATAATGCCAGACAGTTGTTTACATGGAACAGTTGTAACAAATTCTATATTATTTTGTACCATAGCATTTAGCATATTTTGGGTAATCGACATTCCATAGCCCTCTAAATCAGTGTTTTTTTAACATCATCAATTTTAAAAAAAATTGCCAATTAAAAAATTTCATCTGACACTTAAGTTTTTCTTAAGTCAAAAAAATTCAATATTCAACTGATGATGAAAGTGTTAAAGCTCTTTGCAAATGTTTCGATGAGCGAATAGTTTCTTGAATTTTTTTTATATAGAATACCGATTTCGCGTTTGTATTTTGGCTTATCAATAGGAATGAATTTAAGTTTCGCCGAAACCTCGTTTGTTGCAATTGGGATTGGTAAAATTGCAACACCTAGCCCATGACTTACCATCGATGCGACGGATGCCAAACTATCTAACTCTATGCTTGTTTTGGGTTTAACGTCCAATTGAGTAAAAATTTCCTTAATTGGTTTATTTATCCAAGCGCTAGAGGGTAATTTTAAATATTGAGTCTCAGTAAGGATCTGTCGGATATCACTTCGTTTATCATTTCCACTGATTGCTAACGCGAGTGGCTCGAAGCCTATAGTGAACCAAGATAGCCCTTTTTGAAGTTCTGATGGTCTACTCATAACAGCTGCATCTATTTGGCCTTTGTAAACTGAGTCGCACAACTCGGCGGAAAGAGCAGGCACTACTCTTAGTTTTAATCCAGGTAGTTTGCCTCTCAACTCAGTAAGGGCCTTGGGAACCAAAGCGGTTAGTTCGGATGGAACAGAACCGAGGCTTAAGGCTCCCTTTATACTATTTTCATTGGTAGCCAAATTTATAAAATCATCATATGCATCGACAGCATTTTGAATGGCAGGCAGTAAATCTATAGCTAACTTGGATAATTTAGGCGTTCGACCGCTACGGTCGAATAGTCTGAGACCTAAATCACTTTCGAGCTGGCGCATTTGCTGGCTTATTGCAGATTGAGAAATATGTTCTTTTTCCGCCGCTTGTGAAAAAGAGCCTGTCTCTATTATTGTGATAAGGCTTTTTAGGCGTCTTATTGTCATTTGAATACCTTGCTAGAAAAATCACTAATCAACGCAACTTATTTTTGTAAGTCATAAGTAACTATTTATAGGAATTAAGCAAACTGTTGAACTAATTAGTTCGTCAACTGCATAGCACTTCTTGCATCACAAAAAATTGTAACTAAAACTCATCTAGAAATTTTAATAAGGTTGGGTTTGAAATGGGATATATTATCGCAATTGATCAGGGGACAACGTCTACTCGCTCCATAGTATTTGATGATCAATTTGCAATTGTGGGGCAAGGTCAGGAAGAATTTGAGCAACACTTTCCAAAGAGTGGATGGGTTGAGCACAACCCGCATGATCTGTTGAACACAGTAATCTCAACCTGTAAAAAAGCGCTTAATGATGCAAAAATTAAAGCGAATGAGATTTTAGCATTAGGCATTACCAACCAACGTGAAACTACTTTGCTCTGGGATAAGGTCACAGGCAAACCTATTTATAATGCAATTGTCTGGCAAGATCGCCGCACGTCTAAATTTTGCGATGAGTTAAGAAGTGCTGGAGCAGAAAAATTAGTAACCCGCGTTACTGGACTATTACTGGATCCATATTTTTCATCAACGAAACTAAAATGGTTGCTAGATAATGTCGAGGGAGTACGGGCCAAGGCCGAGGCTGGTGAACTTTTATTTGGGACTGTTGATACCTACCTGATTTGGCATCTTACTAATGGTGTAACTCATGCCACAGACGCGACAAATGCTTCTCGTACGATGCTCTATGATATTAGTGAAGGCGAGTGGTCGCAGGAAATTTGTGAACTGTTGAATATACCTATGTCCATTTTACCAGAGGTACGAAATTGTTCTGACGACTTTGGAGTATGTGACGAAAAAATACTGGGCCACAAGATTCCAATCAAGGGAGTGGCTGGTGACCAACATGCAGCAACAATAGGACAGGCTTGTTTCAAACCAGGCATGATGAAGTCGACTTACGGTACTGGATGTTTTGCTCTGTTGAACACAGGAAGCAGCATAGTAAGGTCAAAAAATAAGTTACTTACTACTATTGCTTATCAGTTTGATGGGAAACCAACTTACGCGCTTGAAGGTTCTATTTTTATAGCGGGTGCAGTTGTGCAATGGCTCCGAGATGGCTTGCGGATTATAAATTCGGCAGCTGAGACACAGGATTTAGCAATACAAGCCGATAGTAACCAACAAGTGATTATTGTTCCGGCTTTCACTGGCTTAGGAGCACCTTACTGGAATGCTGATTGCAGAGGAGCAGTATATGGCTTGACGCGAAATTCTGGACCAGCTGAATTGGCAAAAGCTGCTTTGGAATGTGTAGGTTTTCAAACAAGAGATTTGTTAGAAGCTATGCGATCAGACTGGCATGATGACCGTGACGAAAAGCCTGTTTTAAGGGTTGATGGAGGCATGACATCGAGTGATTGGGCAATGCAGTTTTTAGCTGACATACTTGATGCTGGCGTTGACAGACCAAAAACTCTTGAAACAACGGCTGTTGGAGCTGCATGGCTTGCCGGATCAGCAGTTGGGTATTACCCGCCATTTGATGAGTTTTCTAGATTATGGAAGAGTGAGTCGCATTTTGCTCCAATTATGCAAGAAGAGGAGAGAGAGAGGAAATACTCCGCCTGGAAATCTGCTGTTGGGGCCACAATCAGTGTCTAACTATCAGATTTAAAGAAAAAAAATAAAATAAACGGGAATTTACTAAAGAAATACTTGACCGCGTCTATCACTATCTTAGGCTAGGTCATGGCACTTTTAAAAAAGCCAATTTTAAGGGAGATATTAAATGAAAAAATTAATAGTAGCCGCAATCGCCGCCTTAATGGCATTGCCGGTTTATGCTGCAGATTTAGGTGGCCGTGTTCTAAACATTGGTTCTGATACGACTTATCCTCCACATGAGTTCATCGAGGATGGTGTGGTAAAAGGTTTTGATGTCGATGTTGTGGCAGAAATTTGTAAGAGAATAAATTGTACGCCTAACTGGGTTACAACAGCTTGGGATGGTATTTTCGCTGCACTTGCAGATGGTCAATTCGATATGGTAGTATCAGGTGTTACAATAACTGATGAGCGCGATAAAATAGTAGATTTTTCTGACCCCTACATAATCGTTCAGCAGGGTGTGTTGATGCGTGTAGAGGATGAGGGTGCAACCATCGATGCTTTTAAAAGTGGTGATATGCGATTGGCATCTCAAAACGGAACTACAAACGCGGCCCTGGGAGAAGAATTAGTAGGAAGAGATAATCTTCAGCTATTTGACTCTTTTAATAATGCGGTAATTGCTGTTCAAAATGGCGATGTAGATGGTGTAATCATCGACTCAACATCAGCTGCTGCATATGAGCAAGAATTTGCTGGAGAATTAACAGTTGGAATAACTGGATTGTCTTCAGATCCTTTGGGACTTGTATTTCAGGAAGGCGATAGCATCCAAGACGCTTTCAATGAAGGTTTGGCGATGATCAAAGATGACGGAACCTTGCAGAAATTGGTTGTCAAATGGTGGCCAAAATAGTTTGAGTAAAAATACAGGGGATTTAGTTCCCCTGTATTTCGCTTGAAAGCAGAATAATGAGCAATTTGATAAGTGTGTTGCGCAACATGCGCGCAAGCAATCTTATGTTCCTTCTGGTTTTGCCGGTGATAGTGTATTTACTGGCAATCTCCCGAAACTATGGTGCTGCTATTTATGAAGTACTTGGCATAGAAGAAAACGCCACACTTTTACTTAGTAATTTTATCATTTTCTGTTTTTCGGGAGCATTGGGTTTCTGGGGTGCATTACAAATCTTAAGATCCCTTAGTCCTGATATTGTACCTGAAGATAGGTCAAAATTTCGACAAAAGGCATTTTTTGCTTTTGTCTTGCAATCGGCGATACTTTTATTCCTATCGCAAGCAGACTGGATAAATCCTTACATCAAATCTATAGCTGTGAATGCTTACGATCCAAGAAGCGTAGATTGGCTCATTATGGTCGATCAATCGTTTACGTTGAGTCCAGAATTTGAATTAGAGCTTTTGCATTGGACGCAGAATAGTCTGTGGCAATTATCTATAGTTTGTGGCTTACTCGCACTTTTATCAATTTTTGGGTCCAGGTTTCTGAGTTCTAATTTTGGATTCTGGTTTGCCGTTCTGATAATGATTTTAGAGTTTGCTTTTCTATTTTATTTCCTAATGATAGCCCATGCTGGATTTGCCGTCGGTATAATGATTACGATCAGGGCTGCAATCTTTGCTTATTTAGGAGCATCTATTCTAGGGCTGGTTTGGGCATTTTTGTCCAGGCTAAAAGTATCGCTACTTGCCGAAAGGATAATTTTTTTAATAGGGGTGATACTTATTATCGCCGCTACGATATTTGTCATTCAACCTAAGAAAGAGATTGTATTGGTTGGTGATCTTTCTGGCCGAATTGGTGTAGCGGCTGGTATTCCGTCTCATATTTCGGATACCGTAAGATATGGTGATTTTTTAGACAACCCACCAGAAAATCCATTTAAAATTCGCTCGCTCAAAAGTCTAGATATGGCAGTAAAACTACTCGACGAGGGTAGAATATCTGGTGCACTCTTGCCGCCTGACCTTGCAATTAACTATTCGAGTGTTTGGAAGGCCCAATATCTTACTCCTTTTTACGCTACTATGGCTAAAGTTGGTTACGTTTTAGGTATTTTGAGTATTCTTTTAGTAATTGTTGGCCGAATTACGTCAGCGCATCCACTTGCAGTTTTTTCAGATTTTTTTGTCGATACAATTCGTGGTGTGCCAATGTTGGTTATCATTTTATATGTTGGGTTGCCTCTCGCTGGGGCGATAAAAACTGCAACAACTGGGTATATAGATATCCAAATGATGACCCGTGGTATTGCCGCAATTGCGATAGGTTATTCCGCTTATATGGCTGAAATTTTTCGAGCCGGGATAGAAGCCATACCCAAAGGTCAGATAGAGGCGTCTAGGGCACTTGGACTGCGTGAACGGCATATTGCCCGGTTTATTGTTATACCGCAGGCAATAGCAATAGTTTTACCTGCGTTGGGTAATGAGTTCATAGCGATGCTGAAAGATACCTCTCTAATATCAATTCTTTCCGTTCGTGATTTAACGCAAAGAATGAGAGAATTTCAGGCTCAAAGCTTTTTAGCCTTTGAACCTTTCAATTCAGCCGCGTTGATATATGTACTGCTCACTTTGATCGCCGCCTCTGGGGTAAAAGCACTTGATAACATTATTAATAAATCTCGTGAACGAGAATGAGCGCTGTCTATTCACGAACTTGGTATGATGACACATGTGTTTCGCAGAGCTGGCAGTCTTCGCTAGTAATCCAAAATAAAAACTTTGATTTTTGTATTGTTGGCGGCGGTTTGGCTGGGCTTTCCTGTGCGTATCATTTAGCTGAAATGGGTGCCAGCGTAGCCCTTTGCGAACATTCGATGATAGGTTCTGGGGCATCTGGACGAAACGGGGGTTTTTGCTCCGCGGGCTGGGCGGCTGGATCGGATCAAATTTCCAGGCTTGTTGGACCGGTAGTATCTAAAGAGCTTGCGTCAATTGGTGCTGATGGTTTGAAATGGATGCGCGCGCGCGCCTTCAGTGCAAAATATGCAAAAGTTCAGCCTATATCAGGCATAATTTCGCTAGGTCTGCGAGGGTATAGGCCGGAAATAAATGCAAGATTAGATGAGACAGAATTAAAGGAATTTGTCGTTGGCCCACGGTACAAGTGGGGTAAAATTGATAATGAAGCATTCCATTTTCACCCACTTAATTTTTTAAAAATATTTTCGCAAGAAGTGGTAGGTCATGGAGTGAAAGTTTTTGAAAATACTGGTGCTGTGCAGGTTAGCGGCACTGAGGTTTGCTTTTCAAATGGAAATCGAATATCCGCCGAACGTATGATTTGGGCTACCGGGGGATACTCAATTGGAAAAAATTCAATTTTAAAAAAGTTTCTTCTCCCCATTCAGACATTTATTTGTGTTACCTCTCCGATGCCAACGATATTAGAGAGACACATCCCTACTAAGATGGCTTTAGGTGATGATCGCCGAGCTGGGAATTATTTTAGGCGTCTTCCGGATGATAGATTATTATGGGGTATGGGCGTAAGTGCACTGACGCAACGATCAGTCGATAGTATTAAACGGATGGGTTGGAAAAATATTAAAGCACACCTTCCTGCAATGGTGGAGGAAATGAAGCGAGACAATATTAAGTTTGACTATGCGTGGTCAGGCTTGATGGCATACGCTTCGCATTTCATGCCTTATGTGGGTAAGCTTAGCGATCGTGAATCAATTCTTTGCGGTTTTGGTGGGCACGGAATGAATACAGCACTGATTGCTGGAAAACGGATGGCATTATTTTTGAGTGGTGATCCAAATATATTGGATCCGTTTTTAGAAATTCCGCGCAGAAATATTTTTGGATTAATTGGGAGGTTGGGTGCCGAATTTGAATACCGGAGGTTAAGTGCAATAGATTACATTTCAGAAACTTGTGGACTTTGAAAAGGGTGGCTGGGGTGGTAGGATTCGAACCTACGGTACACGCTACCAAAAAGCGTTGCCTTACCGCTTGGCTACACCCCAATCCAAGAGTTTATTTACGATGGAGATAGAAAAACATCAAGAGGCAAAGATATTTATTCATCAATGAAATATAAACTCTTTAAAAAATTTTATAAATAGCATTTGTATTCTTATACGGTCAATTTTGTTAGATAGTGATAGTAAAATCAGATAAGATTTAAAATTTCCTTTTGTAATCTCTGGATAATCGGTCTAGATAAACTTCACGCGACTCCGTAGCTCAACTGGATAGAGCAATTCACTTCTAATGAATAGGTTGAGGGTTCGAGTCCTTCCGGGGTCGCCAAAAAATAATTTTATCAGTTATAGATTAATTGCGGTATATTGGCGCGAGAAAAGGCTTTTGTAATTTTTGGTTGAGAAAAGCTGTGGTGCTTAAGGTGGTGATCTAATGGGTCTGATAAAAAAAATTAGTTCCCGCATTTCGAAATTTGGATTTATTGGGACTATAAAATTAATTATAGGTAAGTCACTGACGGGCCAGCGAAGAGAATTAATTTTAGGCTTGGATAGACCGGCAGACCGTTTTACAAAAATCTATAAATCAAATCATTGGAATAGTTTAGAGTCTAGAAGCGGAGAAGGCTCAACTTTTGAAAATACGCAAGATATTAGAAACAAACTACCAGATTTACTCAAGAAATATAAAATAAATATTTTATTAGACGCACCATGCGGCGATTTTAATTGGATGCGTTTTGTGATAGGCGATTTATCAATCAAATATATAGGTGGAGATATTGTTCGGGATTTAATCAATACCAATAATCAAAAATACAGTGATAAAAATATCAACTTTATTCACCTAGATTTGACTAAGGGACCACTTCCAAATGCAGATCTTATGTTATGTCGGGACTGTTTATTTCATTTAAGTTATGAAGATATAAAAAGTACATTCGAAGTGTTTTTATCATCTCCTGTTAATTATTTACTGACTACTTCTAACGCTACCCCAACTGGTCCAAGATTAATTAACTCTAACATAGTCACAGGCGATATGCGCAAGTTAGATTTATTTGCCTCCCCATTTGATCTGAGTTTGAGCGATGTCCTTGACGTTTTCGAGGACTCTATGGCTAGTTCCTCGACTAAGCGTTGGATGATCTTGTTGCAAAAGCCTGCAGTGCAAAAAATGCTTGAGGCGCTAATGAACAGTGAATTTTGATATCAGTACGAGATTTTTGTTTAAAATACGTGATTAGTCAGAACTAATTTTTTTAAATTTCGTTTTTTATGCTCTTTAATTTCACAGTGTTATCATCACTATTATCAAATTCTGTTTTAATCGTTTTGCTTGCCTTTGCACCTAAGTTTTTAAGTGACTCAACTTGAGAAATTACGTTTCCTCTTCCTTTCGAAAGCTGACTGAACGCCTGACTGTAAGAATCTTGTGCTTGATCTAGTCGCTCTCCAACGCGTTCCATACTTTGTACAAATCCATATACTTTATCGTACAGTTTGCCTGCGCGATCTGCAATCAATTCGGCGTTTTGATTCCGCCGGTCAACTGCCCAAACATTGGCAATTGTTTTCAGGGCCATCATCAGTGTTGTTGGGGTCGCAATTGTAATATTTTTTTCAAGAGCATATTCAGTTAAAGCAGGATCCTCTCTAAGCGCTTCTGATAAAGCCCCCTCAATTGGCACAAAAAGAATTACATAATCTACAGTTGAGTTCTCAGCTGTCTGGTACCCTTTTGCAGATAGGGCATTAATATGGTTTTTAATTGAAGTCAGATGTCGTTTGCGTGATGTAAGTGCATCTGCATCAGTCTCCGCATTCACAGCTTCATTGTAGGCTAAGAGAGAAACTTTGCTGTCGATAACTAGGCTTTTACCTCCCGGAATTCGAACTACAACATCGGGCCGCAGTCTTTCGCCGCTCGATCCAGTTCGATGAGCCTGTGTTTCGTATTCCTCACCCTCCCTAAGGCCAGAACGTTCAAGAATACTTTCTAGAACCATTTCTCCCCATGCGCCTTGTATCTGCGTATCACCTTTAAGTGCTTTTGTAAGAGAAATTGCTTCTTGGGATATTGCTTCTGAGCGTTTAGAGAGCTGTAAAATCTCTACTTTCAAGCGCTCACGATCTTTTACTGTTTCCTCGTGAACTTGGCGCAACTCTTTTTCAAAATGCCCTACATGTTCTTTGAGAGGCATAAGAGTAGCTTCCAGTTTCTCGATATTTGCTTTGGAAAAACTTTCTCCCTGAGCCTTTAGAGCATTTTCCGCCAATTCCTTAAACTGAGCTTCCATATCACGCCTGACTTTAGTGAGAATTTCTATTTTTTCATTGGCAGCCTGTTGTTCTGCTTCATTTTTCGCACGAATTTTGGTTATTGTATTAGAATGCTCTCGAAGTTGCGTGTTTTGCTCATCAATTTTTTCTCGAAGATTTTTTAAATCATCTTTAAGTCGCCCAATTTCAAGTTTTCGTTCTTCCGCCAAAGCGGTAAACTTTGCAGCTTCTTCTTTTGATTTTGATAATTCAGAGTAGACTTCATTGCTGGTGATATTTGGTTTTTGAGATGAATAGGGTTTTCCAAAGCGCCAGAAAAGCGTGAGACCTACGGCTCCAAGTGTTAATATAGATAAAAAAGTGGGTATGTTTTCCATTATCTGATTCAATATGCTCTCTCCAAGTATCATTAAAATTTAACCTAGATTTAAGTTTTAATTAATACCTTGTTTAAAAGAATGTCTTTCAAAAGTTGCCTGTTGGATCGTAAGTACGATAGCAGTTGTCTATATTAGCTCTAAGAATTTTGATACTTATTTCTAGAGGCCTAATAAGCTTCACATCATTTAGTAACTTATTTACATAACTATCATGCGCTCATTTGCATAAGAATTGAATAAAGCTTTTCCCGTACTAATTAATTTCTACAAGAGAGGCAGTTACGTCCTAGCTTAAAAGCATCTATGTTCTTAATTGTGGGTAGTACCGGTCCCAAAAATAAAGAAAGAAAGCGTATCCGATTGACTGCTAATTGTCACTCTACCGAATTTTCATAAATAGGACTTTTCCCGATGAAGTATATTGTAGCTGTATTTATTTTATTTTTTGTTTCAGGTTGTGGCCTCAAACCCTCTTTAGATGATCCAAAGCTATCGAATTTGCAGTTAGATTTAGAGAAATTTTTGGTTGGCGACTTAGTGGCTTACGGACAGTTTCAAGATGTTCTGGGTAATGTAAGCCGGCGTTTCATAGTTAATATGACCGGTGAATGGGATGGAACAAATCTCAAACTGACTGAAGATTTTGATTATTCAGATGGAACAACTGAACAAAGAATTTGGTATCTTAAAAAGACAGGAGAACAAGCATGGAGTGGGGAGGCAGAAGGAGTAATTGGACAAGCAGAAGGTTTAGAAGATGGAGATACTTTTTATTGGAACTATACTATTGACTTACCGGTTCCGGACGGCACTATGCGTGTAACTTTTGATGACTATATGTGGCTCATATCTGAGGATCGAATGCTAAATAAAGCTTACATGTCTAAATTTGGAGTCCCTCTAGGAGAAGTCACTATTATGTTTGAGAAATTATAAAACTTGCTAGATATTAAATCCATTAAATTTAAAGTAATTCTTCGTTAATTGTGCGAGAGCCCTGTCTTAAAAATCTCTCATAGGTTTGAGAGTCGATGTTGGCACCGCAGATAACTAATCCAATTCTTTTGCCTACTAATTTTTTTCGTAGTGGCCAAATAGCTCCAGCAAGAACAGCACCAGCAGCTGGTTCAACTGCCAATTTACCTTCCTCTTGGAGTAGTGATAAACCTGCGCAAATTTGCTTGTCCGTTACAGCCACAAATTCATCGACAAATTTCTTACAAACAGAATAACTGAAGGGAAGTGCCATTGGGGGTGCAAGACTATCGGCGATAGTATCGACTGAATTCAAAGTTACGGGTTTTCCAACTTTTATCGATTGTGCCATACTATTTGCACCAATCGGTTCCACACCATATATCTTACAGTTTTTGTTTTTAAGTTTTACCGCCGCGGCCACTCCTGAAATTAGTCCGCCGCCGCCTACAGCAACTACAACAGCATCTAAATCAGAATAGTCTTCGATTAGTTCTAAACCAACGCCAGCTGCGCCCAAAGTCGTATCAATACCGTCAAATGGATGGATGAAAGTTCTATTTTCTTCCCTCATGAGCCTATCTGCTTCTGCAAAAGCGGCTAAACCACCTTCTTTCATAACTATTTCTGCACCATAAGTTTTCGCAAGCGAAATACGGAATGGATTTGCTGATGTCTGCATAACTACTTTTGCAGATAATTTTTCAACTTTTGCCGCCCACGCAGCAGCAATAGCGTGATTTCCAGCACTGGCAGCCGTGATGCCAAATTTTTTATTCTCTTTTATAATTTGCTTGGTTACCGAAAGTGCACCTCTGGCTTTAAATGTTCCAGAATATTGAAAGCATTCAAGTTTCAGATAAATTTCGCTGTCCTTAATTAGGTCGCTTAAGAAGGGCGAAGATAGTTTTGTAGTTGGTGTTCTCAATATTAATGATGACAATTCCGAATAGCGAGTTTCGATTGAGCCAAGATTAATGCATTGCAAGCTTGAGTTATCCAACTCAGGTTCCTTTCGAAGTTAGTTGAAACAGCGAGTTAATAAGATATTATGTTAGCACGGTTTACGTTGAAACGCTAAGACTAAGAAATGCGTAATAGTTGGGAGACACTATTTTCAAAGCTCATCAGTGCGAATGATATAAGCTATTAATAAAACCGCCGTCAGTACCCCAAATAGTGCAGCGTACTTTAAAAACCATAAAACTGGGTCAATCGAAAAGATACTTACAAAACACAGAATCAGATATAGAAAAGCAAAAAATAACGGTGCTTTTTTTCCATTAAACTTTGATTTATTTTTTTGTTTTGGTTTCATAAAGGCAAATTTTTTTTCCTACAGTATTAGAAGGTATTTAGTTTTTTGAGTGCTTAGGTAAACACTTTTAACACAACTTATTTGTTTGTGTTTTCTTAAAAACCTTCACATTCATTTATTTGGCTTTATTTCAAAATTTGTGATAAAGTATTGGAGGGGACGGTGGCCTCTGCTGAACCTACACAGCAGAATATAATCTGAAAAACTGCGCGGTCCAAGTACACCGTCATCCTGCTTTAAAGTAATGGGAATCTTTCTTTTCTTCTATTCTTGACCTGGCATGGGATAGTCCCCGGCGGTTCTAGCTGCTTTTATTGCCTTATCAACATCCATTTCTGGAAGTATTAAAAGCTCATCCCAACCGCCAGAAAGCATCATGTTCGCGTGCAAACCTGAGGCGGTCTCATAGTCATCGACCTCAACATCTGCAATGACATCAAATGGACCCTGAAGATATGTAACAGCACCGAGTTTGCCACCTACTTTCTCAATCATTTTTTTTACCGCTGCCACTCTAGTGGCATAGGTACTGCTCATCATGCCTTGCATTCCAGCTGCACTATATGCTCCAAGAAAAAAAACCTTCATAAATATCTCCAATTACTTGATCTCGTGGAAATGTCGCAAGTGCACACAATTTTGTCAATCAAACTGATTTCGTAGCTTTGTAACTTCGCTAGAAATCTTCTTCTGCAAGGATGATATCAAGAGTTTCTATGATCATATCGATATCGTCTGCTTCTATCGATAATGGAGGACGAATCTTCAAGACGTTATCTTTAGGTCCTTCACTGCCAACTAGAATGCGATATTCGCGCATACGATTTTTGACAAAAGTACAAAGCCTCGTGTTTTCTTTGCCGGTTTTGTCAATGAACTCGATACCGACAAAGAGACCCATGCCGCGAACGTCTCCAATCGATTGATACTTTTCCTGAAGATTTATTAGTCCCTTTTTTAACTTTACTCCCATTTCTTTCGCATTGTACTGAAGACCTTCCTGATCAACTATTTCAATTACCTCTTTTGCAATAGCGCAGGACAGCGTCGAACCTCCAAATGTGGAAAAAAACTCAATACCGTTATCAAAACTATTTGCAATTTTTTCGGTTGTTGCAACCACCCCAATTGGATGGCCGTTCCCAATTGGTTTGCCTAGAACAACAATATCGGGATAGACTTTTTGATATTCAAAACCAAAATAATAATCACCAAGACGCCCCAACCCGGTTTGAACTTCGTCGGCTATGCAAAGCCCTCCTTGCTTTCGTATTAATTTATAAACTTTATCCAAATAACCCTGTGGCGTGATAATTTGGCCTCCAACTGATGGAAACGTTTCTGCGATAAACGCGCATAATTTTTGATTTTTCGATTTCAGGTTTTCTACTGCTTGACCGATTTGACTGGCAAACTTTTCCCCACACCTGGGGTCACCTCTTTTATAGGTGCCCCTATAGTCATCGGGAATTTCTACTAGTTCTAGCCAATCTGGTTGCCCAACACCGCCAGGTTTATTGAATTTGTAGGCAGATAGATCGATAGCACCTGTTGTATTGCCAAAATAGCCATGATCTGTAGTGATCATGCCTCTCGCTTTTGTATATTCACGCGCCAGACGAATAGCTAGTTCGTTAGCTTCTGAACCCGAATTTACGAAAAAACATACTTTAAAATTTTCTGGTAATTTTGACAGAATACTTTCTGCTAAATCTGATTGGTTTGGGTGCAGATATCTCGTATTCGAGTTAATTTTTTTTAGTTGTTCGGATGCTACATTGCGTATCCTAGGATGAGAATGCCCGACATGAGGAACATTATTATAGGCGTCTAGGTATGATCTGCCCCATTCATCAAATAGATGAGTTTTCCACCCCCTAAAAAACAAAATTGGATCGTCATATGACAACCGTAAGTTACCTGAAAAATTTTCTTTTCTCTTGTTGAATATTTCTGTCTTCTGCGTTGGCAAAAAATTTACCTTCTCATCAGGTAAATTTAAAATAGCTGCAGGATTAGGACATAATGCATTAAAAAATTCTAGATCGTCTGGATCTGCAACCCCTGGCCAGTCATTTTCAAGACCATTTGTTGTTAAAGCAATTTGAAAATGCAAATGAGGAGCCCAACCACCATTCACACTAATGTCGCCGAGAACGCAGAATTGTTCTCCCTTTTTAATCTTCTTACCAACTTTATGTCGTTTGGGAAAATTTGGGTTTAGGTGACCATATAAACAGTAAAATATATCGTTATCGTCAGTTTTGTGTTTAAGAATTATCATCCCGCCATAGTCAAGTCCATTCGTACGGTTCTCGATGGCTACAATTTGACCATCCAGTGGTGCAAAAATAGGCTGTGCTTCGGGAGCAAAAATATCAATTCCCAGATGCACTGTGCGACGATCACTTGCTTTGTATCGTCCAAAACGAAATTCGGGGGCTGTGTAGATCAGTCTTGGTTCGTTATAATAGCCCAGAAATACTTCATTCTCGCATGTTGTATCAGACCCAATTTCTTTTGCTTCTTTTTCTGATAATTTGAAAGGGTTTTCAGGGATAGCAGAGTTTTCAATTGCTAAAGATACTAATGGTGCATTTTCTAATGGGTTTTCAATAACCTGGCTAAAATTTCCACGGTTTTTATAAATCCAAGATCGTATTCGTTCTTCATTAGCTACAATTTCTTTACCACAAGCTTTTCTCAGTCGACACTTAAGAAGTTCTTGATTTATCTTATTATTTTCCAAAAAATCCCAGGCAGGCTTTTGCGATACGGTGACATAAGGATCATTTGGGAATTCTATTGCTAGCATTGTAGAGTTGACAACGCTGACTGCTAAACGCATCAAAAGCAAGTCCCAAATCAAATCAATCTCAGGAGTTGAAAGGGGACAAGTACGATTGAACCCAGATACCAAAGCGACTAAGGATTTCTCTGGATTAGGAGTTCCTAAAACAATATACGCCCCTGCAATTGCAATTTCACAAACACGCGGCGATATACACATATCCCCAAAATCAATTATACCAGACAACGATTTTTTTTTGTCATAATCGCCGGAAACTACTATGTTATAATCATTTGGGTCATTTTGTATAACTTGCCGATTAAATGATTTTAGCTCAGGCAAACATCTGCTGAAGTTTTCTGAAATATTTTTAACTATTTTGTAGCGTTCTTTATCTTCGATACAAATTAGGTGATCATCTATCCAACCTGCCTCCATGAGGTTCCATTTAAATGTTCGTTCAAGGTCTTTATTTTTATAACCCCTTAGTGCGTTGGTCGTTGCACCCAGTGCCTCTCCAATTTCTTCAATCAAATTTAAGGGTTTTGTATGTAACTTTGCTAAACACTGACCTGGAATATATTTTAAAGCCCAAACAACTCGAACATTTCCCGCCTCGTCGGCCACTTCTATGAAGCTTTGCCCTGATTGGTTCAAAAAAACTTTTGGCGTGCTAGGCAAATTAGCAACTTTTTCTACATGCTGCATAGCTGAAATTTGTGCTCTAACTAACCAGTCAGGGCATTTCTTTCGCATTACTTTCAAAATTAAAGGCTGGTTAGAAGAGCTAACTGCTAAAAAGTTTAAATCGTATTCACCGTCTAACTTGGTTAATTTTGCTTCTACACCCCAGCTTTTGTTTAAAACATTAGCCCAGTATTCAGTACTTTCATCAATTTGATTTGGGGTTGCCATAGATTTGCCTTCGAAAGGGCTTGTTATTGTTTAAAAAGGTATATCGTCCAACATTATATGAGAATTCTTATAAGTTTATTAATTCCACTCAAAAGATATATCATACGTAAAAACTGTTTTAAAATCTTAATTAGGAATTAAGCAATAGTGTAATTCAAGCAGCACACAATTAGTTTGTATAAAAACTCAGCAACTAAGAAAAATTAGAAAATATTTTTGATACCGTTTTGAAAAATTTTTTTGAATTAGAATAAAATACGCTGGTTTAATTACTTTGTTCTGTTTCTTTACCCTCTTCGCCCCTGGGGCGAACTAAATTTATCAAGTTCCATCGGATTGCCAGGGCTGAAAGAGCTAGTAGTAGAATTGCACCGCTTTCGTAAAGAAGGTCTACCGTATTTATGCCTTTACCCTGTAGAATAATTAATCTGCATAGTGCTGTGATAGCTATAAAAATTGGAACCGTTATTGGAATTTTGCGGAACTTATAAAAAGCGGCAACCATCCCTAAAACTTCAGCGTAAATGAATAGTAATAGTAAATCTGTTAATTTAACAGCGCGTATAGAAACGACGGTTATTATTTCAAATATCACAGCATAAGTAGTGAGAAAAGCTATAATAACTAGGAGTGTCTTCTCCATTAAAGTTATTATTTTATACCAATCCACAGATATTTTTTCTTTTTCTTCCATTTTTGGGAAGTAGGTCTAATTTTCTAAATGTCGAAAGTATTTATTTACGTTGGATAGAATTGTCGAAACTGAGTATAGTATCAGCGGATTTTAATTCGGCATAACTGTGGCGTAAAATCGATTTGTGTAATCTAAACTTTTACTATTTGTTTTTCCTGTTACATAAATAGACAGAGATACGGTATGTGAATTAATGGCAAAAAGATTTCAAATTACTCTAGCCCAATTAAATCCCACAGTGGGAGATCTTGAGGGTAATTCCAAAGCTGCTTTTGGTGCTTGGCAACAAGCAAAAAAAATGGGTAGTGATCTGATCGCGTTCACTGAGTTATTTATCACGGGTTACAATACTCAGGATCTGATAAAAAAGCCGTCATTTTGCAAAGCTGCGCAGGATAAAATTTCACAACTAGCTCAAACTTGTGCAGAAGGACCTTCGATGGCAATTGGTGGACCTGCCTACATCGAAAAAAAGCTTTTCAATGCTTATTATATTTTAGCCGATGGAAAAATTGCTAATGTTATCACTAAACATCATTTGCCAAATCAAAATGTTTTTGATGAAAAGAGAATTTTTGATGAGGGCGAAATTTCAGGGCCCTATAAGGTTGGTCCAATTAGAATTGGTAGTCCGATCTGTGAAGATGCGTGGCATTCAGACGTATCTGAAACATTATCGGAAACGGGTGCACAACTCTTGTTAGTACCAAATGGATCTCCATATTATAGCGGCAAAAATGATGTCCGATTAAATAAAATGGTTTCTAGAGTAGTGGAAACAAACCTGCCTTTAATTTATCTAAACATGGTTGGGGCACAAGACGATCAAGTTTTTGACGGGGGAACTTTTGCGTTAAACCGAGATGGTCACTTAGCAGTCAAACTACCTTTATTTGAGGAATGTTTAGGGCATATAAGTCTTCAAGAAACAGATGAAGGTTGGAACATCCTTCACGGTGAATTGGCTAAAGTCCCCTGTGACAAAGAGTTAGATTATTGTGCGATGGTCACGGGTCTAAGGGATTATTGTAGTAAATCAGGTTTCAAAAAAGTTGTACTAGGCTTATCTGGAGGTATAGACAGTGCACTTGTTGCTGTAATTGCTGCCGATGCAATTGGATCTGAAAATGTCAGGTCGGTTATGTTGCCGTCACCGTACACTTCTCAGGCGTCTTTGACTGATGCTGCTGATCTTGCAGAAAATTTAGGATGCCAATTAGATAATTTACCAATTAGTGATAGCCTTGATGCTATCGAGAAAACTCTATCCAGCATATTTGAAGGTCTCAATAGCGATCTTACAGAGGAAAATATTCAGTCAAGACTTAGAGGGCTATTGCTGATGGCCGTATCGAATAAGTTTGACGAGATGTTACTGACAACGGGTAACAAATCGGAAGTAAGTGTTGGTTACTCGACAATTTATGGTGACATGGCGGGAGGATTTAACCCGATAAAAGACTTGTATAAAACTCGTGTATTTGAAATTTCCAACTGGAGAAATCAAAATCACAGGTCTTGGATGAAAGGTCCTTCCGGCACGATAATTCCAGAAAATATTATCACAAAAGCCCCAACGGCCGAATTACGCCCAAATCAAAAGGATAGTGATAGCTTACCCGACTATCCTGTTTTAGATGCAATTCTAACCATTTTAATTGATGAAGATGGATCAATGAACGATTGTTTAAAAGCCGGCTACAAAAAAAGGGACATTGCTAAGGTGGAGAGTTTGATCTATGGCAGCGAATACAAGCGGTTTCAATCAGCTCCTGGTACTCGTTTAACCCAACGTGCTTTTTGGTTAGATAGACGCTATCCAATAGTAAATAAGTGGCGTGATAAATAATAATTTTAATTTTACTTATATTCTAGCATACTGAAACTTAATACCAGTTACCGGTTTTAGGGTATAATAATGTTGCAATTTACTTAGGGTTTTAATTGGAAAGTCGCAAGCTGTGTAGAAAGTGTTTTACGCTTTTTGAAAAATTGGAAAGATGTCCACATTGTGGTTCTTCAATTATTATTTCGCACCCTGAACTGCTCTCTTTAAACATTGCTCACATGGATTGCGACTCTTTTTACGCGTCTGTGGAAAAAAGAGACTCCCCTGACTTAATCGATAAGCCTGTCATAATTGGTGGGGGTAGGCGTGGTGTTGTTTCAACTGCGTGTTATATTGCCCGAATTAGAGGGGTTCACTCTGCGATGCCTATGTATCGCGCCTTAAAATTATGTCCAGATGCGGTTATCATTAGGCCACGAATGAAACTATATGCAGAAATTAGTCTTCAAATTCGAAAAATGATGCTAGAGTTGACACCTGCGGTTGAGCCTATTTCTTTAGATGAAGCTTTCCTAGACTTAGGTGGCACTCAAAAACTTCACAAAAAGCCCCCAGCGGTTTTGCTCGCAGAACTTACTAATAGAATGAAAAATGAGCTTGGCTTAACGGGTTCAATAGGGCTTTCTCATAACAAATTTTTGGCTAAAGTAGCTTCAGATCTCAATAAACCAAATGGCTTTTCCATTATTGGCAAACAAGAGACGGAAAAGTTTTTGTTTAACAAACCAGTAAATATTTTGTGGGGTGTTGGCGCGGGCACTAAAGAAAAACTTGGAGCCATGGGGATCAAAACACTCAGTGATTTGCTACGTTGGGATGAGAGCGATTTTGTTAGAAAATTTGGTACTTCAGGCAAACGTCTAAAAGCTTTGGCTTCCGGAAAGGATAATCGTCGTGTAATGGCCGAAAGATTAATAAAGTCTATTTCTAACGAAACAACCTTTGGGCAAGATATTCTTAAGCATGAAATTTTAATTGGCCACTTATGGCGCATGTGTGAGAAAGTATCTGACAGGGCAAAGTCTCGCGAAATCGCCGGCAAGGTCGGTGTAATCAAGCTGAAAACCCACAAACATCGATTGATTACTCGTAGACTTACTTTCAAAGAGCCAACCAATATAGCAGATCGATTATTTAATGCACTAGAGCCCTTGCTAAAAAATGAAATTAAGGGGGTAAAATTTAGATTGCTTGGTGTTACATTGACAAATCTGTGTGATCAAAAATATGCTGATTTGACTGGTGATTTGCTAGACCCGAATGCCCAAAATCGACAAAAGGCAGAGCTCGCAACCGATAAAATCCGTAGAAAATTTGGTGTCAACGCAATTATAAAGGGTAGAAGTTTACGGTGAATTACTCTGCCGCTATTGAAGTTACACTAGTATGCGTCTTAGAAAAATCTCTCAATATATTCAGTAATTTATTTTTTAATTTAAGAAACTTTTCCAATTTTTGGATTTTCCGTTCGTCCATATACATTGAGCGATCCATTTCTAGCTGAATTGCATGACGGTTTAATTCAGGTCGTCCATATTTCTGAACAATGTAAGCTCCTGAAAATGGAATATTTCGGCTGGCATGCAGTCCATTCTTAGATATTAACATGGCCAGATTATTTACAATGTCGGGAGAACAAGAAGCTCCATATCTGTCACCCAGCACTACTTGGCTCCCATGAAAACCAGTGCTGGCATTCAAAATTGCTTCACGTGGCATGGAATGTGCGTCTATGAGTATAGAGTACCCGAATTGTCGGTAAGCTCTGTCCAGTAATTCTGATAGCTTTGAATGATAGGGGTCCCAGAATTTTTCTAATCTTTCAAACGCGGCTTCTTTTGATAGTTTACCTGAGTAAATTTCCTTTCCATTAGCAACTACTCTTGGGATGACCCCCAATCCCGAGATTACACGAGGATTTTGTCCGTTTGGCCTAATGCCTTCAATAATTGCGGAATCTAATTCGTCCCGTGCTCTATTTAAGTCAACGAAAGCCCTTGGGATTTCTGAACAAATAAGAGGGATGCCTAAATCTGGTGCAAAGTCCATCAGTTCATCCACAAATGCGTCTTCAGAACTTCTGAGTGTAATGGGGTCAAGTATCGATTGCTCTTTTACTGATGATCTATAGTTGCGACCTGAATGTGGAGATGCGATAACGATACCAGATTGCAGAACTACTGGGTCCTCAAGCTTATATGGTTTTTCTGGTAAACTGTCATAATTCATAATTATATCTTAGCTTGTAATTTTTGAATCGAAAACCCCTTGAACAAAGTTGTAAAACTTTTTATAGACCTCCAACCGGCGTGGGACCCCCGCCGCATCTTGGGCGGTTAGCTCAGCGGTAGAGCACTACGTTGACATCGTAGGGGTCACTGGTTCGATCCCAGTACCGCCCACCACGCAGAACCCATACTTATGGGTAAAATGGGCGCCTTTGTGCGTCTAAATATAAGGAGATGCCTTATGAAGGTAAAAAATTCACTTCGCTCATTAAAGCAGCGGCATCGTGATTGCCGGGTGGTAAGGCGTAAAGGTCGGGTTTATGTCATTAATAAAACTCAGCGCCGATTTAAAGCCCGCCAGGGATAATATTACACGTGCTAGCTAGTTATTTTTGGCCAAAGCACTCTAATTTTCAGTTTTATGAACTCACACAAGCTTGAGTTCGTCAAGTATTTTAACTGTTGCTAGTTTCTTATTGTGAGAATCGACTATTGGGCGGCCAACAACAATATGGTCCGCTCCATTTAATATCGCTTGCGTGGGAGTGGCAACTCGTTTTTGATCTCCAAACTCGGCACCTAGGGGTCTGATGCCAGGAGTGACAATCAATTTATTTGTTGCATTTGGTAGACTGCGAATTGCCATACATTCTTGCGGAGACGCGATAACACCATCGGCACCTGCTTCGAAGGCTTTGAATGCCCTTTCTGCAACTAGATCCTGCACTTCGCCATTTTTGATCAAGGCAGCATCTAAATCTGTTCTGTCTGATGATGTTAAAATCGTCACAGCGAGTATTGCTAAATTAGATCCAGACGCACCGTTCTTAGCCGCGGCTACTACACTAGGGTCCCCATGAACAGTTAGGAAATCTATATCAAATTTTGATATTCCCTTTACGGCAGCCTCAATGGTAGCACTTATATCAAATAATTTCATATCTAGGAAAATTCGTTTCCCGTGCTCGGCTTTTAACTCATTTGCAAGTGCAAGGCCGCCAGAAGTCAACATGCCCAAACCAATCTTATAAAACGAAACAGATGTGTTTAATTGCTTAACTAGGTCTAAACCAGTGATTATATTTGGAACGTCTAATGCAACAATTAATCTGTCATCTGGCATAGTCATTTCTTTCTCTCCTCAATTATTTTCTTATCTATGTGAGAATACGAATGGTCAACCACTTCCTAATTTTAATTTGGGTTGGAGTAAATTCGATACCAAAGTTCTTGAAAAACACACTTTGGCTAACCACATAAAACATGGGGCCAAGTTAGATTTTGCTTATAATAAGGGGATCTGCAGTTAATTGGTGCTTTGAAAGGAGTTTGAGATGAATTTACAAAAATTCACTGAGCGTTCGCGTGAATTTATACAAGAAGCGCAGTCCGTTGCATTAGCTGCTGAACATCAGCGGATTTTGCCTCAGCATCTTCTAAAAGTTATTCTTGAAGATGAGCAAGATTTTTCAAAAAATCTTCTTGGGAAAATTGGTGTCGATCATCGGAAATTACTGGCGGAGGTCGATCGTTTATTTGACAAGATACCAAAAGTTAATTCTGAAAATTCACAAATGTATTTTGATACGCAAACGTTGCGAGTTTTAGATAAAGCAAAATCTTTAGCTGAGGAAAATGCGGATAAATTTGTACCTGTAGAACGCATATTGTGTGCGTTAGCGGCCGTAAAATCAGATGCAAAAAATATTTTGGATAAATCAGGCGTTGCGATGCCTGCGTTAGAAATGGCAATCTCTGATTTCAGAAAAGGCCGTAAAGCTGAGAGTGTAAATGCTGAAGATAGTTTTGACGCTTTAAAAAAATATACGCAAGATTTAACGCAAGCTGCCAAAGATGGCATAATCGACCCAATTATTGGGCGCGACGATGAAATTAGGCGTTCAATGCAAGTTTTAAGTCGGCGTACAAAAAATAATCCAGTTTTAATTGGAGATCCTGGTGTTGGTAAAACAGCGATAGCAGAAGGAATGGCTCTGCGGATAATAAATGGTGACGTGCCAGAAAGTTTAAAAAATAAAAGGCTTTTGGCTCTAGATATGGGTGCCTTGATCGCGGGCGCAAAATTTAGAGGAGAATTTGAAGAACGTTTAAAAGCTATCTTGAACGAGATATCTGCGGCACTTGGTGATGTTATACTCTTTGTAGATGAAATGCATATGTTGGTTGGTGCTGGCAAAACTGATGGGGCCATGGATGCGGCTAATCTCATTAAGCCTGCTTTAGCAAGAGGTGAGCTACACTGTATTGGTGCAACTACTTTGGATGAGTATCGTAAATATGTTGAGAAAGATGCGGCGTTAGCGCGCCGTTTCCAACCAGTGGTCGTGGCAGAGCCAACGGTTGAAGATACAATTTCGATCCTGCGAGGGATAAAAGAAAAATACGAGCTCCACCATGGTGTTAGAATTACTGATGGTGCTCTGGTGGCTGCGGCCTCATTATCCAACAGATATATTACGGATAGGTTTTTACCCGATAAGGCAATTGACTTAATAGATGAGGCGGCAAGCCGATTAAGGATGGAAGTCGACAGTAAACCTGAAGATCTAGATGCGCTGGACAGGGAAATAATGCAAAAGCAAATAGAAATTGAAGCGCTCAAGTTAGAAAATGATAAGGCATCAACTGAAAGGTTGATGCGGCTTCAGGCATCTCTTGCCGTTCTACAAGAAAATAGCACAGTTCTGACTGCTCAGTGGCAATCTGAACGGGATAAAATGGCAAATGTACGGGAGATTAAGGAAAAACTAGAAATTGCTAGAGCAAACCTTGATGCTGCAAAGCGGGAGGGAAATTTGGCAAAAGCTGGAGAGTTGTCATACGGAGTAATTCCGCAATTGGAAAAAGAATTGCATTTAGTTGAAGTTGAAAATGAAGAATGCCAGATCGTAAAAGAAGCTGTAGTTTTTGAGCAAATTGCTCAAGTTATTGAACGCTGGACAGGGGTTCCAACATCTAAAATGCTAGAGGGGGAGCGCGAAAAATTACTGAAAATGGAGGATCAGCTTGAGGCCAGAGTCGTTGGTCAAGAACAAGCTGTTCGGGCACTGGCTAATGCAGTCAGAAGAGCGAGGGCAGGTCTGAACGACGAGAAGCAGCCGTTGGGTTCCTTTTTATTTTTAGGCCCCACTGGCGTTGGTAAAACAGAGCTCACAAAAGCCTTAGCAGAGTTTTTGTTTGACGACGATGCCGCTATGGTACGCGTCGATATGTCGGAGTACATGGAGAAACATTCTGTATCAAGATTGATTGGCGCTCCCCCTGGCTATGTTGGATATGATGAAGGGGGTGTGTTGACAGAGGCAGTTCGGCGAAGACCTTATCAGGTGGTGCTTTTTGATGAAGTGGAAAAGGCCCACCCAGATGTTTTCAACCTTCTATTGCAGGTATTAGATGACGGTATTTTGACAGATGGTCATGGGCGAGTCGTAGATTTCAAGCAGACAATAATTGTCCTGACTTCGAACTTAGGTGCGCAAGTCTTAAGTGATCCTACCGCCATTAGAAACAACGAAATAGGAAAAGAAAATATTTTGGAAGCGGTGCGAGCACACTTTAAACCCGAATTTCTCAATAGGCTCGATGAAATCATTATTTTTAATCGATTGGCAAAAGAGCACATGTCAAGAATTGTCGATATTCAGTTAAATATACTTCAGGATCGGATATCTTCGCTTAGTTTCAAAATCGATTTAGGGGTGGGTGCTAGAGATTGGATTGCGGACAAAGGTTATGACCCAGTTTATGGTGCAAGGCCATTAAAACGTGTTATTCAAACTAATATACAAAATCCTATCGCTGAATTAATTCTCGCTGGGAAGCTTTCTGAAGGAGAAGTAATAAAGATTACGGACGGGCCGGACGGTTTGCTGGTAGGTGATTATCCATCAGTAAAACCTGATGCGATTCCGGGATCGGTGGTTTTGCATTAATGTGGAAATTTTTTAACGAAGTAAGTAAAGCAATTAATCTTGTTTAGTCTATATTTTTAAAGAGAATTAACATTTATATCTTGTGGTATTATAGAAATTTTGTAAATTTTTCTTTAAAAATTGCTTTTTTGTAAAATTAGGGCTTGCGACTCTAATTCATTGTGTCTAGAAGCCCCTTCACTGGGTATGTTTCAATGCATATCTAGTCGCTCGAAAAAAGTTATAATTTTGAGAGTGTTAAAACTGGATTAGAGGAGCGGTTTGGTGCCTGATAATTTTGGCGCAATCGTTCTTTTTGTCTGGAACGATATTTGACATAGATGAAACACTGAAGAGATATGCGGGCAGTTTGGTTCGTTGATCGATGGATCAGCCTTTGCATATCGCGCTACTAGGATGTAAATCCGATAATGTAGTGTCAGCTTCACTGTTTGTCGGCTTTCGGTATCTTTTGATACTGATGCAACAAACAGTTTTGATTGGTTTGAACAGCCAATCAAGTGATGTGCAGAGGTTCGAACGTCAAGGACAGCATAGTGATATGCTTTCAACTTGAGAGTTTGATCCTGGCTCAGAACGAACGCTGGCGGCAGGCCTTATACATGCAAGTCGAGCGCATCCTTCGGGATGAGCGGCGGACGGGTGAGTAACGCGTGGGAATGTGCCCTTCTCTACGGAATAGCCACTGGAAACGGTGAGTAATACCGTATACGCCCTTAGGGGGAAAGATTTA
>CACPPZ010000002.1:0-2500 GCA_902635985.1 Paracoccaceae bacterium | reverse complement strand
AACGCCTACAATCAGTTGGAGGGGCCTTGAGCCCTGACAGCGTACCTTTTGTATAATGGGTCATCGACTTGGTCTATCTAGCAAGCTTAAGCCGTTAGGTGTAGGCGCAGCGAAAGCGAGTCTTAATAGGGCGAATGAGTTAGATGGATCAGACCCGAAACCGAGTGATCTAGGCATGGCCAGGCTGAAGATAAGGTAACACTTATTGGAGGGCCGAACCCACATCCGTTGAAAAGGATCGGGATGAGCTGTGCCTAGGGGTGAAAGGCCAATCAAACTCGGAGATAGCTGGTTCTCCGCGAAATCTATTTAGGTAGAGCGTCATCCGAATACCCCGGGGGGTAGAGCACTGGATGGGTAATGGGGCCCCACAGGCTTACTGATCCTAACCAAACTCCGAATACCCGGGAGTACTAGATGGCAGACACACTGCGGGTGCTAACGCCCGTAGTGGAGAGGGAAACAACCCTGACCTCCAGCTAAGGCCCCCAATTCATGGCTAAGTGGGAAAGCAGGTGAGACGGCCAAAACAACCAGGAGGTTGGCTTAGAAGCAGCCATCCTTTAAAGATAGCGTAACAGCTCACTGGTCTAAATAAGCTGTCTTGCGGCGAAGATGTAACGGGGCTCAAGCCATGAGCCGAAGCTGAGGACATCGTAAGATGTGGTAGCGGAGCGTAGTGTGACATAACACCACTCCTCTTTAGTATCCTGAAAAGGATGCATTAGAGGAATGGGTGTTTTCTGTGAAGCCGGGCTGTAAGGCATCCGGTGGAGAGATCACTAGTGAGAATGATGACATGAGTAGCGACAAAGAGTGTGAGAGACACTCTCGCCGAAAATCCAAGGGTTCCTGCTTAAAGCTAATCTGAGCAGGGTAAGCCGGCCCCTAAGTCGAGGCAGAAATGCGTAGACGATGGGAACCAGGTTAATATTCCTGGGCCAGGAGGATGTGACGGATCGTGACGGTAGTTCACTCTTATTGGATTGAGTGGGCTGCTAATCGGTTCCTGGAAATAGCCCTCCATCAGACCGTACCCTAAACCGACACAGGTGGATAGGTAGAGCATACCAAGGCGCTTGAGAGAACTATGTTGAAGGAACTCGGCAAAATACCTCCGTAAGTTCGCGAGAAGGAGGCCCAGTTTCTACGCAAGTATTGGCTGGGGGCACAAACCAGGGGGTGGCGACTGTTTACTAAAAACACAGGGCTCTGCGAAGTCGCAAGACGACGTATAGGGTCTGACGCCTGCCCGGTGCCTGAAGGTTAAAAGGAGGGGTGAGAGCTCCGAATTGAAGCCCAGGTAAACGGCGGCCGTAACTATAACGGTCCTAAGGTAGCGAAATTCCTTGTCGGGTAAGTTCCGACCTGCACGAATGGCGTAACGACTTCCCCGCTGTCTCCAACATAGACTCAGCGAAATTGAATTGCCTGTCAAGATGCAGGCTTCCCGCGGTTAGACGGAAAGACCCCGTGCACCTTCACTACAGCTTCGCACTGGCATCAGGCACAACATGTGCAGGATAGGTGGTGGGCTTTGAAACAGGGACGCCAGTTCCTGTGGAGCCTCCCTTGAGATACCACCCTTGTTCTGCTTGATGTCTAACCGCGGTCCGTTATCCGGATCCGGGACCCTGCGTGGCGGGTAGTTTGACTGGGGCGGTCGCCTCCTAAAGAGTAACGGAGGCGCGCGAAGGTTGGCTCAGAGCGGTCGGAAATCGCTCGTTGAGTGCAATGGCAGAAGCCAGCCTGACTGCGAGACTGACAAGTCGAGCAGAGACGAAAGTCGGCCATAGTGATCCGGTGGTCCCAAGTGGGAGGGCCATCGCTCAACGGATAAAAGGTACGCCGGGGATAACAGGCTGATACTGCCCAAGAGTCCATATCGACGGCAGTGTTTGGCACCTCGATGTCGGCTCATCTCATCCTGGGGCTGGAGCAGGTCCCAAGGGTATGGCTGTTCGCCATTTAAAGAGGTACGTGAGCTGGGTTTAGAACGTCGTGAGACAGTTCGGTCCCTATCTGCCGTGGGTGTAGGATACTTGAGAGGAGTTGCCCCTAGTACGAGAGGACCGGGGTGAACGATCCACTGGTGGACCTGTTGTTGCGCCAGCAGCAGTGCAGGGTAGCTATGATCGGACAGGATAACCGCTGAAGGCATCTAAGCGGGAAGCCCCCCTCAAAACAAGGTATCCCTGAGGGCCGTGGAAGACCACCACGTCGATAGGCCGGAGATGTAAGCATGGTAACATGTTCAGTTGACCGGTACTAATGGCCCGATAGGCTTGATTTGATTCAGAAATAGTCAGACTAAAATTTGTATCTCTCAATCACGTACAATTGGTGTACGTTGCATTTTATTCGGTTTGGTGGCTATAGCACAAGTGAAACACCCGGTCCCTTCCCGAACCCGGCCGTTAAGCACTGTCGCGCTGATGGTACTGCATCTTAAGGTGTGGGAGAGTAAGTCACCGCCAAACCTAATAAAATGCAATATACA
>CACPPZ010000001.1 GCA_902635985.1 Paracoccaceae bacterium | reverse complement strand
CAACGAAAATTATAGCAAAAGAGCATTGGTAGATTTAGACGTCAATAATTTTTGAAGCCTATAAAAACTGCCATAAAAGCGGTTTAATGACTTATACGAAAATCGTTAGTTAAGGTCACATGAGTATACCAGTCGAAACATTTTTTATGGATGATAGTATTGAAGGTACTCTTCAATCTCGAATACAACAAATAATTGCAAGAGGGATACTTTCTGGAAGATTTAGAAAAGGCGAAAAGCTTCCATCCACGAGAAAACTAGCGAAACACTTAAAGATTAGTAGACTAACCGTCACTCTTGCATATACAGAATTACAGTCAAATGACTATTTATCATCCAAGGGTAGATCAGGATTTTATGTTTCCGCAAATGCTCCAGAAGCTCCTCAGTTCGAAATAATAAAATCACAATCCCCAGATAACCCTGTTGATTGGAATAAAGCGTTAGGACAAAGGTTCAGTGGAAAATTCCTATCAGAAAAAAGAAGTGATTGGGCTGGTTACAGGTACCCATTTATTTATGGGCAAGTTGATGCAAATCTATTTGATCATGCAAATTGGCGTCTTTGTGCACTACAGGCTCTTGGAGCAAAAGACTTTCGAAGTATGACATCAGATTTTTATGATCAAGATGATCCAAAACTTTTAGAGTTTGTTGCCCGCCATACTTTACCTAGAAGAGGGATAATAGCTACAGAGGATGAAATTCTTATTACTTTGGGAGCTCAAAACGCTCTCTGGCTATCAACCCAAATTTTGCTAACTCAAAGAAGGAAAGCCATAATTGAAAATCCCTGCTATCCGGCATTACTAGATATTCTGAGCCAATCAAGGTGCAATATCGAAGCTGTTGACGTAGATAATCAAGGTCTACCGCCTGAAAAATTAGCTGATGACATAAATGTAATTTTTACAACTCCTAGCCATCACTGTCCCACGGCTGCAACAATGCCTCTCTCCAGACGTAAGCGGTTACTGACAAAAGCTCGAGAACTCGATGCCATAATTGTAGAAGATGACTATGAATTCGAAATGTCTTTTTTAGAACCAGCATTACCAGCGCTTAAATCTTTAGATAATGATGGTAGGGTAATCTACGTTGGTAGTTTTTCAAAGTCACTATTCCCTGGGATGCGACTTGGTTATCTAGTTGGTCCTGCTCCCTTCATTAAAGAGGCTAGAGCGCTCAGAGCATCCGTACTCCGACATCCCCCCGGGCACATTCAAAGAACTGCGGCATATTTTCTCAGCCTTGGCCACTATGATGCTTTAATTAAAAGAATGTCTGAACAGTATGAGGAGCGTTATTTAGAAATGGAAAAAAGCTTAACTGAATTTGATTTAAAAATTGCTGGAAAAGCACAGCACGGTGGCTCCTCATTTTGGGTGGAAACCCCAAAATACATAAACGCTGTTAAGTTAGCACGACGGTTACTTGAGATGGATGTAGTAATCGAGCCAGGTGATCCATTCTTTGTTGGTGAAAATCATCCAAAAAATTTTATTAGACTGGCTTATTCATCAATATCCACCAACAAAATTGCACCAGGTATAGAATTAATTGCTGAAGCAATATCGGATACTGGACCTATCACGGCCTAAATTTTGGCCCTATCAGTATCGTTAAATAATAGTAAATAACTTTATGAAATATTATAATTAATGTCCCAGTGATTCCAATTTTTAGGAGAAAAAAATGAAAATGACAACCGAAGAAGCATTCATAAAAGTGCTTCAAGCTCATGGAATAAAACATGCTTTTGGCATCATCGGATCTGCGTTTATGCCAATTTCAGACTTATTTCCTACAGCGGGCATTAATTTTTGGGATTGTGCTCACGAAGGCTCTGCTGGAATGATGGCAGACGGATATACTAGAGCTACTGGTAAAATGGCAGTAATGATTGCTCAGAATGGGCCAGGAATTACTAATTTTGTGACTGCCGTGAAAACTGCATACTGGAACCACACACCCCTACTATTGATAACGCCTCAAGCTGCAAACAAAACCATAGGACAAGGTGGCTTCCAAGAAGTTGAGCAAATGAAATTATTTGAGGATATGGTCGCCTATCAAGAGGAAGTGAGAGACCCAACTCGTATAGTAGAAGTTCTTAACAGAGTAATAATGAACGCAAAGCGAGCTTCTGCACCAGCTCAAATTAATGTACCTCGCGACATGTGGACTCAGGTAATAGACATAGTTCTTCCAGCAATGGTCGAATTTGAGCGTCCCAGCGGCGGTGATAACGCAATCTTAGAGGCTGCTGAAATGCTGTCTTCCGCGAAGAACCCAGTAATCTTGAACGGAGCTGGGGTTGTTTTATCCGAAGGCGCTATAGAGGCGTCCAAATTATTAGCAGAGCGCCTAGACGCAGCAGTTTGTGTTGGATATCAACATAATGATGCATTCCCCGGTTCACACCCACTTTTTGCCGGTCCGTTGGGATATAACGGCTCCAAGGCTGCAATGGAGTTAATCAAAGATGCTGATGTTGTTTTGTGCTTAGGAACAAGATTAAACCCATTTTCAACACTGCCAGGATACGGAATTGATTATTGGCCAAAAAATGCTAAAATAATTCAAGTTGATATTAATCCTGATAGGATCGGTTTAACAAAGAAAGTAAGCGTCGGAATAATTGGTGACGCGGCACTTGTTGCCAACAAGATACTATCTAAGTTATCTGAAACCGCGGGTGACTTTGACCGAACTGAAAGAAAACAAAAAATTGCAGAAATAAAATCCAGATGGGCACAGCAACTAAGCTCAATGGATCATGAAGAAGATGATCCTGGCACAACCTGGAACCAGCGGGCACGAGCAGATAAGCCCGATTGGATGTCACCAAGAAAAGCATGGAGGGCCATACAAGCAGCGCTCCCAAAAGAAGCAATAATATCATCCGACATTGGGAATAACTGCGCTATTGGAAATGCTTATCCAACATTTGAGGAAACACGAAAATATTTGGCACCAGGCCTTTTTGGTCCATGTGGCTATGGCTTGCCATCAGTGGTTGGCGCTAAGATTGGACGACCAGATGTTCCTGTTGTTGGTTTTTCAGGAGACGGTGCATTTGGCATTGCAGTAAATGAACTAACTGCTATTGGAAGGGAAGAGTGGCCAGCTATAACACAAATAGTGTTTAGAAATTACCAATGGGGTGCTGAAAAAAGAAACTCCACTCTTTGGTATGATGACAATTTTGTTGGTACTGAATTGGATACTCAGGTTTCATATGCCGGAATCGCCAAGGCGTGTGGCTTAAAAGGGGTCGTAGCGAAGACTATGGATGAATTGACAGAAGCACTTCATAGAGCAATTAAAGATCAAATGGAAAACGGGAAAACAACATTAATTGAAGCAATGATTAATCAGGAATTAGGAGAACCTTTCCGCCGCGATGCAATGAAAAAGCCAGTTGCAATTGCAGGTATATCCGCTTCAGACATGCGCGAACAAGCGGTTTGAGTCTACAATGCAACCCGGTCTAATGCGACCACTGGATAAGGCTATGCAAATAGCCAAATCCAAACCTATAACAATATCTCTTAGTGAAGGTACTGAACCGCGAGTTGTAGAGGCAGCAGTTCAAGCAGTGAACCTTGGCATTGCAAAAATAATTTTGATTGGTAATGAAGATGAGATTAAACAGCAACTGGCTAAGTTTCCCTGCTCACGACCAGATCATATTGATCTACACGATCCAATTAGATCTCCATTTAAAGAAGAATTTTCAAAGTCTTATTATCAGTTGAGAAAACATAAGGGTATAGTAGCTGAAGAAGCCGAAAAACAAGCTTTATCAAATCTCACATATGCTGCCTTACTTGTAAGAAACGGATACGCTGACGGGACCTTGAGCGGAGCGATAGAGACAACGTCTAATGTTGTAAAAACGGCAATCTGGGTAATTGGAAAGGCTACGAACGTCAACACAGTTTCAAGTTGTTTTTTAATTTTCCCAAAATCACATGAGCCTATGATCTATGCAGATTGTGGCCTCATTATAGAACCTGATGAGAATGAATTAGTAGACATAACAATAGCAGCCAGCCAATCTTGCAAATCCCTTTTGAGTACAGATCCGAGAGTTGCCTTACTGTCTTTTTCCACCAAGGGAAGTGCAAAACATAAAAATGTGGATAAAATAGTGGCTGCGTTAAAAAAATTAAAGTCTGTAATGCCTGAACTACTCATCGATGGAGAGCTGCAATTCGACGCCGCAATTGATTATGCAGTTGGAAATAAAAAGGCGCCTGATTCAAAAGTGGCAGGAAATGCAAATGTGATGATCTTCCCCAATTTAGATGCAGGGAATATTGCATATAAAATTACTCAAAGGATCGGTGAAGCTGAAGCATACGGACCAATTCTCCAAGGATTAGAAAAGCCAGCAAATGATTTATCACGCGGTGCATCGCCGCATGACATTACTCAAATGATTGCAGTCACTGTACTTCAGGCTGCTGCACGTCTACAAAATGTTTCGAACTAAGCTATAATTATAAAAAGTCAGGCAAGGTACATATATGACGGACCAACCTTATTTGGACATATCGCCACAATTAAGCGATGAAATCCGCAAAACCACATGCTATATGTGCGCCTGCCGTTGTGGAATAGACGTACACATAAAAAATGGCAAAGTAGCTTATATAGAGGGTAACAAGGAACATCCCGTAAACCAAGGAGTACTATGCGCAAAGGGTTCCGCCGGTATTATGCAGATAAATGCACCTTCTAAACTAAAATCTCCCCTCAAAAGGATTGGGCCAAGAGGATCAGGGAAATTTAAGGAAATTACATGGGACGAGGCTTTAAATGTTGCAACTTCCTGGTTAAAGCCAATCCGTGAGAAAAATCCAGAAAAGTTAGCGTTTTTTACTGGAAGAGACCAATCTCAATCCTTTACAAGTTTTTGGGCACAAAATTTTGGCACACCAAATTATGCCGCGCATGGCGGATTTTGCTCGGTTAATATGGCTGCTGCGGGTATTTATACGATGGGTGGGGCATTCTGGGAGTTTGGACAACCTGACTGGGACCATACCAAGCTATTTATGCTTTTTGGAGTAGCAGAAGATCATGACAGCAACCCTATAAAAATGGGTATAGGAAAGATAAAGGCTAAAGGCGCAAGAATTATAGGCGTAAATCCTATAAGGACCGGATACAGTGCAGTGGCCGACGACTGGGTAGGAATAACACCAGGAACGGACGGCCTATTTATAATGTCCCTTATCCATCTTTTACTGAAGGCTGGCAAAATTGATTTAGCTTACTTGAGCCAATTCACTAATGCACCTGCATTAGTAGATAAGGAGACGGGTCTTTTATTAAAAGATGCAGATAATAAAGAGCTCGTTATTGATCAAAAGTCGGGAAAACTTGTTGCATTTGATACGAAAAATATTCGGCCCAGCTTAACCGCTAACCATAAAGGTAACCAGACGGTGTTTTATCATATGATCGAGAAATACTTGTCAGATGATTTCAGCCCAGAAGCGGTATCTGAAAGAACAGGCATCAAAGCAGGAAGAATTAGAGCAATTGCCGCTGAAATTGCTCGCGTTGCATTCGAAGAAAGTTTTGAGATTGATCAAGAATGGACAGACTTTAGGGGTAATAAACATAAGAAAATGCTTGCTAGACCTGTTTCCTTTCATGCAATGCGCGGAATTTCAGCACATTCCAATGGTTTCCAAACCTGTAGAGCGTTGCATGTCCTACAAATTATTCTTGGCACGGTAGAGGTGCCAGGAGGCTTTCGGTTTAAGCCACCTTACCCTAAACCAAGTTCAATACATCCAAAGCCACATTGTAAAGTTACTCCTGGCGCTCCTCTTGATGGTCCCCATTTAGGATTTGTGCATGGACCTGATGATCTGTGCCTTAAGGAAGATGGTACTCCAGCTCGAATTGATAAAGCATTCACATGGGAAAATCCCATGTCAGCACACGGCTTGATGCATATGGTGATTTCAAACGCACATGCAGGTGACCCTTACAAAATTGATACATTGTTTATGTACATGGCAAATATGAGTTGGAATAGCTCAATGAATACAAAAGGTGTCATTGAAATGCTAACTGACAAGAATGATAATGGAGATTATGTTATACCTCACATCATTTATTCGGATGCTTACAGCTCTGAAATGGTTGCTTATGCGGACCTGATTTTACCAGACACAACTTATTTAGAGAGACATGATTGTATTAGCTTACTTGATAGACCCATATGTGAAGCTGATGTTGTAGCAGACTCAATTAGGTGGCCAGTAATCGAACCAGACAGAGATGTCAGAGGCTTCCAAAGCGTCTTATGTGATCTGGGGACAAGGCTGCAACTACCAGGTTTTATAGATGATGAAGGTAACGCAAGGTTTAAAGACTATGCAGATTATATAGTTAATCATGAACGAAAACCTGGGATTGGCCCACTGGCAGGCTGGCGTTCAAAAGAAGATACTGGAAAGGGTTCGCCCAATCCAAATCAGCTAAACCAGTATATAAAAAATGGTGGGTTTTGGACTAAACATATCCCAAAAAATGCTGCTTATTATAAACCATGGAACCTTGATTATCAAAATTGGGCCGTAGATACGGGTTTGTATGACCAGCCTCAGCCGTATTTATTTTCTTTATATGTTGAACCAATGCGAAAATTTCAATTAGCGGCACTTGGACATGGTAAAACGCAGCCACCAGAACATCTGCGTGACCGAATCTTGAAAAGTATGGATCCACTTCCAATTTGGTACCCACCTTTCGAAGAAACATTAGTTGATAAAGACGAGTTTACACTACATGCATTAACACAGCGTCCAATGGCAATGTACCATTCCTGGGGAACACAAAATGCTTGGCTGCGTCAAATCCACGGCGTTAATCCGCTATATATTCCGTCAAAACTAATGATGTCACATTCCTTGAAGGACGGAGACTGGGTACAGTTAACATCTGTAAACGGCTCAATAACTGTACCTGTAGCTGAGATGGCCGCTCTTAATGAACGGACTGTTTGGACATGGAATGCGATTGGAAAACGTAAAGGGACTTGGGCATTAGATAAGAATGCTCCAGAGGCGACAAAAGGATTTTTACTTAACCACCTGATACATGAGCTCTTACCCCCGAAAGGAGATGGTTTGCGATGGGCGAATTCCGATCCTATTACAGGGCAAGCTGCTTGGTTTGATCTCAGAGTTAAATTAGAAAAAGTAAAGCCACCTTTTTCAAGCGAACCTACATTTCCAGAGATCAAATCTCCAGTGCAGAAAGGCTCAGATATTATTTTACAGGGGCAAAACTAAAAAATGGCGTCTCCAATACAAAATAATTGGACAACGCAATTAGGGCATTAATATGACTACATTACCAGAGAAAACAGAAAGAAAATTAGGACTTGTTATTGACCTCGATACTTGCGTTGGTTGTCACGCATGCGTTATTTCTTGCAAAGGTTGGAATACTGAAAATTATGGGTCGCCACTTGCTGATGTCGATGCTTATGGGGAAAACCCGGTAGGCACATTTCTTAATCGAGTTCACTCATACGAAGTTACTCCTGATGAAGGCACTTCACAATTAGTACACTTTCCGAAGTCTTGTCTACATTGTGAGGATGCGCCATGCGTTACAGTTTGCCCAACGGGTGCAAGTTATAAAAGATTTGAGGATGGTATAGTACTTGTTAACGAAAGCGATTGCATCGGGTGTGGCTTATGTGCTTGGGCATGCCCTTACGGCGCGCGTGAAATGGATGGCGTCGAAAAAGTAATGAAAAAGTGTACGCTCTGCGTAGATCGTATTTATAATGAAAATTTAGAACCAGAAGATCAAATTCCATCTTGCGTTCGAACATGTCCAGCCGGGGCTAGACACTTTGGGGACTTTAATGACCCAGAGAGCAACGTAAATAAATTAGTGTTAAAACGTGGGGGAATGGATCTTATGCCAGAACAGCAGACAAAACCAGTAAATAAATATTTGCCGCCACGGCCAAAAGATACATTGGGTGAGATAGATATACTCGCACCATTACTGAAACCTGTTGCGGAAAAGCCAGGCTCTTTCATTGGGTGGCTGAATAAACAATTGGATAAGATTTAATGCACCCGTCTCCGTCAGTCATAATATTTACTGCACTTTCTGGGTTAGGATTTGGCCTATTAGTATTTTTAGGGCTAAAAATGCCTGATGTTACGGGAATTTTAGCATTTATCTTTTTTGTTATTGGCTTCGGGCTAGCTGTTGGTGGTCTTATTTCATCAACTTTCCATTTGGGGAGACCAGAAAGGTCACTTAAAGCATTCAAACAGTGGCGAAGTAGCTGGCTCAGCAGAGAAGCTATAGCGGCAGTTTTTACACTTTCTGTAATGGCAGTTTATGCGATAGGCAGAATATTTTTTGACTATGATATTCGCATACTTGGAATTGTCGGGGCAATTATGTCTATTGTGACAGTCTTCACTACTTCGATGATCTATGCTCAATTGAAATCGATACCAAGATGGAATACAAAACTTACCCCAGCATATTTTTTATCATTATCACTGGCTGGTGGCGCTCTTTTAGCCATACAAATTAAATTTTGCCTTTTGCTACTTTTAATATCAGGCTTCATCCAGTTACTAGTTTGGATCAAAGGTGACAGAGCCTTGGCGTTATCCGGAACTACTTTAGAAAGTGGGACTGGGTTGGGTACCATTGGGCGGGTTCGTGCATTTGAGCCTCCACACACCGGAACAAATTATTTATTAAAAGAATTCGTTCATATTGTCGGTCGCAAACATTCCGCTAAGCTAAGAATAATAGCGCTTTTTTTAATGATTGGGACACCAATTTTACTGCTCTCGTTATCATTCTCCCATTTCCTAGCCGCACTTGCGGTTATCAGCCATATAGCAGGACTATTTATTTCTCGTTGGCTATTTTTTGCTGAAGCTGAACACGTCGTCGGCTTGTATTATGGAAAACGCTAAAATCTACTATACTTATTAGTTTGGCGATAAGGCTAAAGCGCCAGTATTAGTTTAATCCCTACAAACTTAATCTCAAGGTAAGTTACCTTTTTAATGGAGTTTGCTTTCGATTTCAGAAATTCCTGTATCAATAAGCTTACTAGCTTCAGTTGCTGAAAGCTGTTCTGACATAACCTCACTTGCAGCAGCTATGGCAACCTTTATTGCTGCATCCCTTACTTCTTTCTCGGCAGCTGCTTGAGCAGTTGAAATGCGCTCTTCTGCAGCAGCCATTCTTCTCGAAACAGACTCTTTAAGATCTAACTTCGCCTGCTCGGCTGCTAATGCTGCCTCAGCCTTTGCACTTTCTAAAATTCGTTCAGCTTGCTCCATAGCTTCCTTCTGTTTCCTCTCATAAGACGCTAAAAGCGACTGAGCTTCGTCTCGCAACGAGCGCGCTTCATCAATTTCCGTTTGGATACCGTCAGACCGCTTATCTAGCAGTCCACCCAAAAGGCTTGGAACTTTAAAATAAAAGAGAATGGCTATAAACAGTAAAAATGATAACAAGACCACAAAGTCTGTGTTTTTTAACGAGAAGAATGGACCTGAAGCTGCAGATAGTGGACCACCAATAAAAGCGAAAATAATCAGTAATGTATTACGCATTTCTAACCCTTCATTTTCGAGGAAACTGCTGTGCTGATGGTTTTAGCATCAGCTTTGGCACCCAAAGCTGATACTATTTCTTTTGCAGTATCTTTGGCGACCTTTTCAATACTCGACATCGCGTTCTTCCTAATTTCAGCTATTGATGCTTCACTTTCACCAACCTTGACGCTTATTTCCGTATCAGCTTTGCTAATGGCAGATTGCAGTTCTTTTTTCATTTCTGCTTTTGAGGCATCTAATAAGCGTGAAGCCTCACTTCGTGCGTCATTCAACGCCTTTATATAGGAACGTTCAGCTTCCTCTGCTTTTGATTTTAATTCTTCAGAAGCAGCTAGATAGTTTGTGATAGTGCCCTGCCGATCGGCTAGCACTTCTGCAATTCGTGGCAAGGCTATTCTGGAAAGAATTAGAAAGATAACTACCAGCGTAACGACCAACCAAAAAACCTGGTTTGCCATCCAGTCCCCACAAAGTTGAGGCATACCGATGGCACTTCCGTAACCGTCGAGACATTTACTTACAACCTGATCTGTGCTTGCGGCCATTCACAAACTCCCCTGCTACTTCTCTAAGGCCAGGACTGAGAACAGATACTGACCTCAAAAAGTAGAATATTATACGGCAAACATTAACAACAACGCTACTAAGAATGAAAAAATTCCTAACGCTTCGGCAAATGCGATACCAATAAACATTGTCGCTGTTTGGCCCGCCGCCGCTGAAGGATTTCTCAATGCACCTGATATGTAGTTACCTACCACGTGACCAACACCTATGGCTGCCCCGCCCATACCAGTACAAGCTAAGCCTGCGCCTACATAAGCACCCATTTGAACTATATCGCCTTCCATTCGAATTCTCCTTGATTTACGAAACTGATTAGTGATGAGGATGAAGTGCATCTTTCAGATACACACATGTTAAAATTGCAAATACATATGCCTGGATAAACGAAACCAATATTTCAAGGGCATACATCGCTGTTATGGCCACTACTGACAATGGCGAAATTAAAGCTACTCCAGCAAATGCAGCAAAAACCTTTATGACGGCGTGACCAGCCATCATATTTCCAGCCAATCGAATAGAGTGACTTACCGGTCTTACAAAATATGAAATAATTTCAATTAGTGCTAGTGCTGGCCGCAGTGCTAAAGGAGCTGAAGATATCCAGAATAAGGAGAAAAACCCTACTCCGTTTTTCACAAATCCAATCACTGTAACAGCGAGAAATACGCCTATTGCCATCACCGCGGTTACGGCGATGTGCGAGGTTGTAGTAAAAGACATTGGCAATAGGCCCAAAAAATTAGACAGGACAATGAACATAAATAATGTCATGATGTACGGAAAATATGGTATGGCGTCGCGTCCCGCTACGTCCTCCACCATTTTGTGCACAAAACCGTAAGCGAGCTCTCCGACAGACTGTGCCCTTCCTGGCACCAAAGCTCTTTTTGAGGTCCCTACCAACATAAGTAAAACAACGGCAACAACACTTAAGCCCATCCATAGGGTAACATTTGTAACCGTATACCAGTAAATCGGACCTGATCCAAACAAAGGTTCTACAATGAACTGATCCATTGGATGAAACACAAGTCCATCTGATTTTTCTGAAGGTTGCGCCGTGCCAGCCACTTATATATCCCTCTCATTTTTCTCAGACAAACGCTGTTTTTGGTCTCTCTGAACTTCCTTAGCTGTTGACAACATAGTTCTTATACCGGCTACGAACCCAAGCAGCGTAAAAATAATCATAAAAATGGGCAACGTTCCGAATACAATATCTAATCCGTACCCAAGACCAAAACCGATAGCTAACCCACTTACTAGCTCAATTACCATTCTCCAGGCGTGTTGCAGCCCCGAGTGGTGATCTTCGACTTTTGGCTCGTCTTCATAACTCCGTTTTGCAGATTTAATCTTTTGGCCAAGGTCTCGTAATGGATCATTGTCCGACATGAACGACTTTCCAAATTTCTATAATGGATATTATTTCAATTAGCTACTGTCAACCTCTACCTACAGCTTTTTCATTTAATTATAAGTTGTTGTTTTTATTACTAATTTTTTTTTGCTGCGTAAAAATTTATAACTTTCTTGTTAATCTTGTATTTTGTCCATATTTAACCATATGGTTAAATATGGACAAAAGGTTAGCCCCGCATGCACGCAACTTTAGATGAACTATTTTCCGCACTGTCAGATACTACCCGCAGAAAAATACTTATAATGTTACTGGAGGACGATATGGCTGTAACTGATGTTGCCGATCCATTTGATATGTCTTTACCAGCCATCTCTAAGCACCTTAATATTTTAAGTAATGCAGGATTAATTACACAAGAAAAGCGTGGGCGGGTAAACTGGTGTAAATTAGAACCGGATGGACTTCGCGATGCGAGTGTTTGGATGCTTGGTTTTGGGCAATTTGACATTCTAGATATTGAGAGCCTCGAGAAACTTATTGAAACTCATATCGACCTTACCCAAACGAACTAGCATTAACCAGCTCAATATTCTAAATAAAACTACCGAGCTTCAGGCCTTGACTTGCCTGCTAAAGTGGACTACCGAACGACCAAATCTTGGGAGTTCAACACTTCCGGTCCTCATTTAGTCAGGATCGACCTCCGTCAGCGAGTTTCGCCCACGGGGGCGTTTTGTGTTTAATAGCTAAGAGAATAACGGGCGTGATTTAAATTGAAAAGGTCATTATATGTTTGAAAATTTGTCAGAACGGTTATCTGGCGTATTCGGTCGCCTCACAAAGCAAGGCGCGCTGTCAAACGAAGATGTAGTGACTGCTCTAAGAGAAGTCAGGATAGCACTTTTAGAAGCCGATGTTTCCTTAACAGTTGCACGTGACTTCATTAAATCAGTAGAAGCAAAAGCAACTGGCCAGAATGTTACAAAGTCAGTTACACCTGGTCAGCAGGTGGTCAAGATAGTTCATGACGAACTGGTAACCATGTTAAAAGGGACAGGCACAACTGAAAGCTTAAAGATTGACCATCCGCCTTCTCCAATTTTGATGGTTGGCTTACAAGGATCGGGGAAGACAACCACGTCGGCCAAATTAGCAAAGCGACTGCGCGATAAGGATAATAAGCGCGTTCTGATGGCTTCACTTGATGTAAATCGACCCGCAGCGATGGAACAATTGCAAATCCTCGGCTCACAAATTGGTATCGACACGCTGCCCATCGTTAAAGGTGAGGACCCATTAACCATTGCAAAAAGAGCCAAAACTCAAGCAGCGCTTGGAGGTTACGACGTATATTTATTAGATACTGCTGGCAGACTTCATATTGACCATGACCTAATAAGTCAGGCAGCAGCCATTCGAGACATAGTAAACCCAAGAGAAACATTACTCGTCGTCGACGGCTTGACGGGACAAGATGCTGTTAACGTGGCTACAGAATTCAATGATAAAATAGGTGTTTCGGGGGTTGTATTAACAAGAATGGATGGGGATGGCCGCGGAGGAGCTGCTCTTTCTATGCGAGCTGTGACAGGTCAGCCAATTAGGTTCGTTGGCGTCGGAGAAAAAGTTGACGCACTTGAGACCTTTGAGCCTGAACGTATTGCAGGTCGTATACTGGGCATGGGTGATATTGTCGCCTTGGTTGAAAAGGCCCAGGAGACAATTGAAGCTCAGCAAGCTGAAAAAATGATGAAGCGATTTCAAAAGGGTCAGTTCAACATGAATGACCTGAAATTACAGCTTGAGCAAATGATGAAGATGGGGGGAATGGAAAGTATTATGGGAATGATGCCTGGTGCCGCAAAAATGGCTAAACAAGCCTCTGAAGCAGGGATGGATGATAAGGTATTTAAACGGCAAATTGCACTCATAAATTCAATGACAAAAAAGGAAAGAGCCAATCCCCAACTATTACAAGCCAGTAGAAAGAAGAGAGTTGCAGTAGGTTCTGGCATGGAAGTTAGTGAACTTAACAAACTTCTAAAGATGCATCGTCAAATGTCCGACGTAATGAAAAAAATGGGTCGGGGTGGAATGCTAAAACAGGCTATGCGTGGGATGTTTGGAAAGGGTGCTGATCTTGAAAATTTTAATCCAAAAAATATGGATGCCAAAGACTTAGAAAAAGTTGCGAAACAATTGGGGGGAAGCGCACCTTCTGGGAAATTACCCGGTTTAGGCCTTCCACCAAGTCTCTCTGGGTTCGGTAAAAGAAAATGATCTACTTTGTATCAATATATACTTTAAGTGACAGTTTTTTAAACCTCAATTCGTTGAGAGGCTAATACAATGTCACTGACAAACTCACCTGTAATAAAAACCCAGAATTTAATCTTACGTGGGCCCAAAAAGGTGGATATTGAGCCGACTATAGCATTTTTACAAAATGAGCAGCGTTCGGTGTTCTTTGGTGCCTTGTCAAATCGGGGAGATGCATGGCGCTGGTTTGCTTTAAATATAGGACACTGGCATCTACACGGCTTTGGCTACTTTACAATTGTTACGAAGGGTGAAGAAATAGCCGGTCTCTGCGGAGTATGGTTCCCCGAAGGTTGGCCAGAACCTGAATTAGGATGGGTTGTCTTTGATAATTTTGAAGGGAAAGGCATCGCTTTTGAAGCTGCTCAAGCTGTAAGATCTTGGGCCTACTCAAAATTAGGATTCACTACGATAACAAGTAACATTGTACCAAAAAACAAGCGCTCTATTGCTTTAGCAAAAAGACTGAATGCTACGTACGAAAAAGAATATCAGAATGACAATATGGGTCACTGTTATCTGTATCGGCATCCCTCCTCAAAAAACACAGAAACTAACTGAATCTATAATAAATAATACTGAAGCATATAAATTAAATTTTGATATTTGCTCTACCTCAAGGATCTAGGATACTAAAATGGATAATAACTCAGAAAGAGCTGAAATAATTTTAAAAGATCACAGGAAAAGTATAGATCGGCTCGATGCAATATTGATTTACACGCTTGGAGAAAGATTTAGCCACACAAAGGCAGTAGGCAAACTAAAAGCAGAACACAATCTTCCACCGTCCGATCCACTTCGGGAAGATGAGCAGATAAAACGACTTTCTCAACTTGCCATTGAAGCAGACCTAGACCCTAAATTTGCAAAAAAATTTCTAAGTTTCATTGTTGAGGAAGTTATTCTTCATCACAAACAGCAACAAAATTAATCAAAAATTTCTGAAGGAGATAAAGAAATGTCAATGAAAATTCGTTTAGCCCGGGGCGGCAGTAAAAAAAGGCCATTTTATAGAATAGTTGCAGCAGATAGCCGAATGCCACGCGATGGCCGGTTTATAGAAAAGCTTGGAACATACAATCCACTTCTGCCCAAAGATAGTGAAGATAGGGTAAAAATGGATATGGATAGAATTCAGCATTGGCTCGGTCATGGCGCCCAACCTACAGACAGAATAGCACGTATGTTGGAAGCAGCGGGTGTTTTACCTAAAACTGAAAGAAATAATCCTAAAAAAGCAGAGCTAGGCACAAAAGCAAAGGAACGATTAGAAGCAAAAGAAGCTAAATCTGAAGAACCAGCGGCAGAAGCACCAGCTGAAGAAGCAGCGGCAGCAGAAGCACCAGCAGAGGAAGACGCTGGAGATGGTAAAGAAGTAGCAGCCAATTGAATTGATGAGACATGATTTAGTTCATGTCTCATTTAATAAATACTATTTTTAGACTAACCGGTCTCATTTAAAAATAACCAAGGTTATACAGTGATAAAAGAGTCTAAATTAATATGCGTCGGCGCTTTGGCCGGAGCCTTTGGTGTAAGGGGAGAAGTCAGGCTTAAATCCTTTACATCCAATCCAGCTGATATAGCAAATTATGCTCCATTATTTACGGAAAATGGGGACAGAAGCTTTGAGATTGTGATCACTGAGCGGCTTAAAAATGGCTTCGCTGCCCGTCTCTCGGGTGTTGTAAAGAAAGAGCAAGCGGATGATCTAAAGGGAACAAAACTCTTTGTTCCGCGTGATCGGTTACCATCCTTGCAAGAAGATGAATTCTATTACAGTGACCTTATCGGGATGATAGTTTATGATACAGGAGGAAATGAAATAGGTAAAGTTCATGCTGTTTTAAACCATGGTGCAGGAGATCTTTTGGAAATTCACGGAGCAAACTTAAAAATGAGCGTGATTATTCCCTTTACGAAAGAGGTAGTCCCGACAGTAGATATTGCGTCTAGGCGTATTGTAACTGACCCTCCAGATGGCCTATTACCAGGAGGATAGAATGGTAAAACCTGCAAAATCTCACGGACTAAAAAGGATAAGCCTAACCGATAAACCGAAGTCGCTAATTACAAACAATGAAGTTGTTAATGGCGCATGGAATGTACAAATCATTACACTATTTCCTGAAGCATTTCCTGGAATTTTAGGCTTAAGTCTTACCGGTAAAGCATTGCAATATAGAAGTTGGACTTTATCTACTATTAATCTTCGAGATTTTGGCATTGGTAAACATAATAAAGTTGATGATACTCCAAGTGGTGGAGGTCCCGGGCTTGTAATACGTGCTGACGTTTTGGGGCCAGCAATAGAAACTGCATTGTCTCGCGCCGAAAGCTCCACTCGATTAGTATATCTATCGCCTCGCGGAGAAACTTTTAATCAAGGGTTAGCAAGAAAATGGTCAAAGAGTGAAGGTATCATTTTGATATGCGGTAGGTTTGAGGGTATAGATCAGAGGGTTATAGATCATTATGGGATTGAAGAAGTTTCTATGGGCGATTTTGTAATGACTGGTGGGGAGATTGCAGCTCAGGCCATGATAGACGCAACTGTTCGTTTGTTGCCAAATGTAATAGGGAATCGAGATAGCTTAAAGACTGAAAGCCATAGTAATGGGCTCATTGAACATGATCAATTCACACGCCCCAATGAATGGAAAGGTCAAAGAATACCACAAACTCTCACCTCTGGTCATCATGGTAAAATTGAATCTTGGCGAGAAAATCAATCAAAATCAAAGACTAAACGATACAGAGCTGATCTCTGGGAAAAAGCTAACCTAGCAAAAAGCAAAAGATAAGATTTAAACTACAATCACTCCTCTCAAATTTATAAAGTGCTTGAAATTTCCTTTTGCTGCTAATATACGCTTGCCAATCCTTTTGAGCATAATTTATATGCGATATTTGGAACAATAAGCGCAATGCTTTCTTCGGCGTAAAAAAAATTGCGAATTGTGTTGAATTTATAATTGTTGTTTTAACTCTGGCGGACTAGCTTTTTGATGGGATCCGACCGAAGACCGAGAGCTCTTGAACACACTAATTTAGCGGATAAACCGCATGTTTATAGGATATCAAAATGGATCTTATCTCTACACTAGAAGCCGAACAGGTCACAGCACTTGGGAAACAAATTCCAGATTTCAAAGCTGGTGATACAGTGCGTGTAGGCTATAAAGTAACCGAGGGCACCAGAACGAGAGTCCAAAACTATGAGGGTGTTTGCATAAGCCGGAAGAATGGCCGCGGTATAGCTGGTTCATTTACAGTAAGGAAGATTTCGTTTGGTGAGGGCGTTGAACGGGTTTTTCCATTACACTCGACAAACATTGAAAGCATCACTGTCGTCAGACGAGGGCGGGTTAGACGAGCGAAGTTATATTATTTACGTTCACGACGAGGTAAATCTGCGAGAATTGCCGAAGACTCTAATTATAAACCAGCTGATAGCCAAGCCTAAGGAGCGAATATATGAAGAAAGATATACATCCAGATTATCATTTTATCGACGTAAAGCTTACTGACGGCACGATTGTAAAAATGCGATCTACCTACGGTAAAGAAGGAGAAACTCTCTCATTGGATATCGATCCCAGTTCGCACCCAGCTTGGAATGGCGGGAATACTCGTCTTATGGATCAAGGTGGACGAGTATCAAAATTCAAGAAAAAGTACGAAGGTTTGGGATTTTAATACAAAACGTCAAAGGGCCAACACAAAGTGGCCTTTTTTATTCTACTGGCGTGAGGTGAAGATGCATTATACTATTAACTAACTTCAAAGATTTAGAAAATGCTAGCTCCAAAGTTTTGGTACCCAGAAAATAATGAGAAAAGTATTTCCAGTACTGCACTTATCCCTTTAGGGTATATCTACGCTCTCTTATCCAAATTTAGAATGTTACAATCGGTGCAAAAGCATTTTGATATTCCTATAGTTTGCATAGGAAATCTAAATGTTGGCGGAACTGGGAAAACTCCTACTACTATCTCTGCAGCTCAATTTCTAATCGAGAAAGGTTACAATGTTCATGTAGTTTCACGAGGTTATGGAGGTACAGCCAAAGGCCCTCTATTAATCAATGATAAAGAATATTCTGCAAATGAAGTTGGTGACGAGGCCTTAATGCTGTCAGCATATGCACCAACTTGGGTAGCATACGAAAGGTTAGCTGGAATAAAAAATGCTATAAGCGAGGGCGCTGAAATAATCTTGCTAGACGATGGATTTCAAGATCCAAGTTTTTATAAAGATTTATCTATTCTAACAGTTAATGCTAAAAAAGGTTTTGGAAATAAACGATGCATTCCTGCTGGACCACTAAGAGAAACACTCAGCAGTGGATTGCAGAGGGCAGATATCTTAATCTCAATCGGAGCCAAGTCTTCACAGGGCAACTTCAAAAAAATATATAAAAGAGACATTAATCTGCCAATAGCGATAGCTAATCTTGAAGTTTTAAATACAGGAATATCCTGGGAAAATATGAAAGTTATGGCATTTGCAGGAATTGCTCACCCTGAAAATTTCTTTGAAACACTACGAGCTCAAGGGGCCAATATAATTAGCTGCCAGTCTCTACGAGACCATCAGAAACTTTCCTCAACAATTATAAAGCGTTTGATTGAAGGAGCACGAGCAGAAAATGCTCAACTTGTCACCACGGAAAAGGATTACGTTCGATTGCCGAAGCAGTTCAGAAATGAGGTAATTACCTTACCAGTTAGAATAAAATTAAATGAAAATTTGAGCTGGGAGAAAATTTTTACACCTATTTTTCGATGTCTGGAAAAATAATAGAATTATGTTCACCCAATTTTGGGGAAGGTTTGTTTAAAACTAATTCACTTTCGCTAAACCTGATTGGACTACGGACACTGGGTATACCCTCCAAACTAATCTCCATCCCTCGATGTATTATTTGTTGATCTGCAAAAACCTCATCCAGTGAGTTTATCGGTCCAGCAGGAATTCCATTAGCCTCACATTGTTTTAATAGTTTCGCCTTTTTCCACTTTTTTGTTTTGTGACTGAGAGCCTCGTCTAGTTCAGATCGATTTTCGACACGCTTAGCATTAGTTTCATATTTTGGGTCTGTAGCTTGTTCTGGACATTGAAGAATATCGCAGAGCTTTTGGTATTGTTGATCATTTCCTGTTGCAATTATAATATGGCCATCAGAACATTCAAAAACTTGATAGGGGCTAAGGTTTGGATGAAAATTTCCAATTCGACCCGGCGCCTTCCCGGTAGATAAATAATTCATTGCTTGATTTGCTAAGATTGCGACTGCGGAATCTAAGAGCGACATATCAATATGCTGACCGAGACCTGTTTCTTTGCGTTGATGCAGTGCCGCCAAAATGGCTGAGGAAGCATATAGTCCAGTAAAAATGTCTGTTATCGCGACACCTGCTTTCAATGGCCGCCCACCTGGCTCACCAGTTATCGACATCAGACCAGACATTCCTTGAATTATATAATCGTATCCTGCTCTGCTAGAGTATGGACCATCCTGACCAAAACCAGTGATTGAGCAATAAATAAGTTCCTTATTCTTACCATTTAGGCTTTCAAAATCTAAACCATATTTTTTCAAACCTCCCACCTTGAAGTTCTCGATTAAAATATCAGAGCCTTTAACCAATTCAATTACGCGCTCTTGGCCTTGGGCGGTACTTAAATCAACAGTGACACTCTTCTTACCTCGATTGCACCCATGAAAATAAGCTGCCGAAGTATCATTTTCTCGCTCAATAAATGGTGGCCCCCAAGCACGCGTATCATCTCCCTTTCCTGACTCAACCTTGATTACTTCAGCTCCAAGATCTGCCAACAACTGACCAGTCCAGGGCCCAGCTAAAATACGAGCTAATTCAACTACTTTTATGCCTTCAAGTGGGGCTACCATTATTCGGAAATTTTACTATCTATAACCGAAGAAAAATCGTCGTAACCCATATTCGAAAACTTTTCTCCATCAATTATAAAAGATGGGGTAGATTTTATATCATCGTTAGAGGCGTTAGTTTTAAACCATTCAACGAGTGCCCGTAACTTGTCTGTATCTTCAAGACAGTTTTGAATTTTCTGGTCATTGAGCCCTGCGACTTTCGCCAATTGAGATAACTCGGTCACAATTGCGGCATCATCACCGGCGCGAGCCCATTTTTGTTGTGATTTATATATAAGCTCTGTTAACCCAAAGAACTTTTCCGGGCCTGCACATCGCGCAATCATAGAAGCCCACAAACCAAATTTGTCAAAGTAAACCTCTCTGTAAATGAAGCGCACTTTTCCAGTTTCAATATAATCATTTTTTAGCCTCGGATAAATTTCCGTATGAAATGTAGCGCAATGTGGACATGTATAAGAAGCATATTCCACGATCTCTATTTTTGCATCGTCACTGCCTAATATCATCTCAGTGATAGTAGTCTCCGTTTTTTCATCTGCAAAAGCTATTAATGACGAATAATTTTGCTGATTATTTCCGGTATTTTTTAAATTCGGCTCATTAAACCAAACTGCTGTTCCAATCATTAAAAAAAATAATGCCGAATTTCGTATAACCCTAAATCCCATACTTTTGCCTTTTAGATCATTGTCTTTGTAGATTTTGTTAATACTTTTTTTTCCAGCTCTGCAAGAGCTTCTCTCAATACTTTGTCTTCCACACCTTCTACCTGTTCACTTGCTTTCACATTATTACGAACAACAGTCATATTTGTATTACAATCCTGCTCTTCTGTGTTTCCACCCAGCTTCGCAAACTCAAAGCCTGTTTCAGCAGTTTGTGTAATCTTTATTCGTGCGACAGCATTATATCCATACGCAGCATTAACCTTTTCTTTAATTTGATGTTTAAGCATTTCAAGTTCTAAGGCATGAGGCCCAGTAGTTAAGATTGTCAGAGTGGCACCCAATCCACCAGAGGCAAAACTAATTTTTACCGGATATGTTTTTTCCGCAAGGCCGATACCTACAAAAGTGCTCCAATGAGTAAGGAGCCTTGTCTCAGAAAAACCTCTTCCCTCACTAGCTTCGTTTATCCTCCGCTTCAGAAGCTCGGATGTTCTTTTAAATCCGCCAGATCTCTTGTCGGGGTTTTGCATTTCAACGTTCCTGCTTTAAATATATGTTTAGACAATAAAATGCAGTTTTGAAATAATTAATAAGAAAATGAACTCAAAAGTAAAATCTTCAATACTTCTTAATTGGTATGATAAAAATGCACGTGAAATGCCATGGCGTATTGGGCCATTAGATAGAACATCAGGTATTAAACCCAACCCCTATCATGTATGGTTATCTGAGATAATGCTACAACAAACTACCGTTGCTACAGTTAGAAGTTACTTTATCAAATTTATTGTGAAATGGCCGACACTGGAGAAGTTGGCGCAAGCTGAAGAAAGTGAAATCACTGCAGCATGGGCCGGATTGGGATATTACGCAAGAGCTCGCAATTTACTTAAATGTGCCAAAATAATATTTTTCGAGTACGGTGGAAAATTTCCAAGTGACTATAAAACACTTCTCGAACTGCCGGGTGTCGGCCCATACACAGCCGGAGCGATTTCAGCTATTGCCTTCGATAGAAATGAGGTGGTTGTAGACGGCAATGTAGAAAGAGTAATTTCTAGATTGTTTGAAATTCAAACACCCTTGCCAAATTCTAAGGAAGAGATAACACAAATTGCTAAAGGCCTAACGCCCGAAGTTAGACCGGGTGACTATGTACAGGCTGTGATGGATTTAGGGGCAACTATTTGTACTCCTGTAGCACCCAAATGTTTAGTTTGCCCTCTAGAGACAGAATGTTTAGCCAATAAAAATGGATCAGCTAATTTAGTTCCTCTAAAATTAAAAAAAAAGAAAAAACCTATACGAAAAGGCTTCATTTATATCGTAAAACGGATAGACCAAGCACATCTTTTGGAAAGACGACCCACTAAAGGCTTATTGGGCGGTATGCTTGGATGGCCAACTTCAGAATGGTGCGCAAATCCAAACGATATACCGCCCGTTGATGCAAATTGGCAAACGACTGAAGGTCACATTAGGCATACATTTACACATTTTCACTTGGATGTAATTGTTAAATTTGCAAATGTTCCGCTCAATTGCATACCAAAACAAGGGTTTTTCCTTGGAGAAAATGATTTCGATTTGACTTCGTTACCAACACTATTTCAAAAAGCTTATAAACTAGAAAATCCATTTAAATAATTTTAATTCATAATCAAAAGAGAAGTCATGCAAGTTTGCTTCTACTATTTATAGTGGTTTTTAAACAGTTTAGCTTATTTTGTAAAAATATTTTTAAAATCAGTCTTTGCGGCCTTGTATAAAATTAGAGATGCTGGAACATAAAAAAGCAACACTAAAAACTCTTCTGTTTCTGCTTTTTCAATGGAAAAGGTTAGGATGCCAAATATCGTTAAGTTAAAAATCATTACTGCCAGTATTTGGATTGGATAGAATTTTTTTGAACCATAAAAAAAATAATGAACTGCAAAAAATACGAAAGTTGCAAAAAGTGATAATCGGATAGCTTTTAAACGGTTCACAGGGACATTAGTTCCGTCAGAAACAGAAAAAGGAAATGTGATAGAGATATTATAAAAATATGCCCCAATAACACTAATGCAATAGATAGAAAGAAATGCGACTATTATTTTTGCTACAATCCTGCCAACCATTAGATAAATTAGCCTCTAAAGTTTAAATCGCTTTTGACTTTAAATCGTTCCCATTTCGTCACGAATTTGCTGACGTAACTGATCAATTAATACCCTCTTTCCATCACGCTTGAAACACCAATAGGTCCAACCATTACAGCTTGGAGCTCCCTCCAACTTTGCCCCTACCTGATGAATTGAACCAACAACGCTATCACCTGCCAAGGTTCCGTCAGCCCTCACTTTAGCAGTAAAACGACCATTACTAGACATTAACTGTTCACCAGGACGAAGCATTCCTCTTTCTAATAGCTGGCCAAAAGGTATTCGCGGCTCTGCACGTTTCCCTACTGAAATTTTCAGAGATGAACTATCCAAGGCTCGCGTATTTCTAATTCTCTTTTCTGCCACTTTTGCATAATATTCTTCACGCTCAATGCCAATAAAGTCACGGCCCAGCATTTTGCAAACTGCACCAGTCGTACCAGTACCGAAGAAAGGATCTAGAACAACGTCGCCCACGTTTGTTGTTCCAAGTAAAACGCGATATAATAAACTCTCAGGTTTTTGGGTGGGATGGGCCTTTTCACCCTTATTATTTTTTAACCGTTCGTGACCAGTGCATAGAGGAAGCCTCCAGTCACTTCTCATCTGCGTGCCCTCATTCAGCGCCTTCAGTGCCTCATAATTAAACGTATACTTGGACTTATCTGTTCTAGATGCCCAAATTAAAGTTTCGTGAGCATTCGTAAAACGCATACCTCGGAAATTAGGCATTGGATTAGACTTGTGCCATATAACATCATTTAGAATCCAAAAACCCTGATTTTGAACGGCAGATCCAACTCTAAAAATATTGTGATAGGAGCCTATTATCCAAATAGCACCATCCTTTTTTAAAATTCGCTTCGCAGCTGCCAACCAATTGTTCGTAAATTGATCATAAGTTCTAAAACTTTCAAATTGATCCCAATGATCGTTTACTGCATCAACACGTGAGTTATCTGGCCGATGCAACTCACTTTTAAGCTGCAGATTATAAGGTGGGTCTGCAAAAATTAAGTCTACTGAGGATTCGGGAAGAGAATTCATTAATTGAATACAGTCTCCAACCAACACACGGTTAGTTGGAAGGCCACTAGCCATCCGCTGTATAGGTTTTTTCATTTTACTGCCTCATTAACCGGCGCTTATGCGCTCTTTAATTGCAACTAAAATGATTCATCCCTGGGAATCCGTCAATTCGTTTTTAGGTTAAATGCCCAATTGTTTTACCCACACAATATATTGTGTACCGGTTTAAAGGAACGTCTATGATGAGGGGTGACCCCATACTTTACTATTGCATTCATGTGACACTTTGTAGGGTATCCAGCATTTTTGGCCCATCCATAGACCGGAAAGTCTGAGTCTAGATCACGCATTAATTTGTCTCGTGTCACTTTTGCAATTATTGAGGCCGCCGCAATTGAGAACACTTTAGTATCCCCTTTGACTATCGCTGTGGCCTGCCCCGCAAGTCTTTCAGGAACTTTATTTCCATCAATTAAAATGTGGTTTGGTTCAACTTTTAACTTAGAAACAGCATTCGCCATGGCTAATAAAGAAGCTTGAAGAATATTCAGTTTGTCAATTTCTCTAGGCGAAACGTGAGCAATACCAATAATAGAGCTAGATTTCAGTTCTTCGAATAATTTTTCTCTCTTTTTCGGGCTTAAGACTTTGGAGTCATTTAAATTGTCTGGAATATTTAGTGGGTCTAAAATTACCGCAGCGGCAGTTACGGGGCCAGCTAATGGTCCTCGACCAACCTCATCAACTCCTGCAATAATTGAGTACCCATTGCTAATCAAATCCTGTTCTATTTTAAAATTAGGGCCCATATTTTAACTTTTTGAAAATTCAATCATCCGCTTAAGTTCTATTAGGTAAAATACGAAAAGTTGAGTTCAGAAATTATTGGCGACTCCGATAGGATTCGAACCTATAACCTGCCCCTTAGGAGGGGGCCGCTCTATCCAGTTGAGCCACGGAGCCTATATCTATATTTAGTCACGATTACCTACATTTTTACAAGGTAAATAATCTTTCAGCTATCTCCAAAAAACTAATTCCTCTCCTCCCGAAGGAAAGGACGTCCTAAAGATGAAGGTGCCGCCGTAATGTTCTTTGGATTTAGATTAGACCATACCATTACTAATAGAGTAATAGCATATGGCATCATTAAAACGAAATACTGAGGCAACTGAAATCCAATAGCGGCTAGTCTTGGAATTAAAGCCTCTATGCAGCCAAATATTACAGCTCCAAGCAAAGCCCTTGACAGTTGCCAGCGAGCGAAGATCACTAGAGCTATTATTATCCAACCTCGTCCACCTGATATTCCGTCAACCCATATTTTCGAAACCACAACAGTAAAGTAACCCCCAGCTAAACCTAAGAAAAATGTACCAATTATAACAGCGAGTAATCTTAATAAAATTACATCCCCACCTGCAGCGTCCACTGCTTCAGGGTTTTCACCAACAGCCCGTAAACGTAACCCAATGCTTGTTCTATAAATAAAATAAAAGGCGACCAAATAAAATAATAAGGTACAATAAACTAGTAAATCTTGTTGAAAAATAATAGGTCCAATTATCGGTATTTCAGAGAATATACCAGTATTAAGCTTTGACAAACCTTCAAAGGGTTTATTAACCCAGTCCATATTCCTTGACAACAGGCTTGTAAGACCTTGGGCTAGAAAAACCATGATTAACCCTGCAATCACCTGATTTACCCTAAGTATAGTAACTAAAAAACCAAATAATAAGCCGAATAGGGAACCAGATAATCCAGCTATTACTAAAGCAAATAAAGGTAAATCACCAACTGATATTAATACTCCGGCACCTGACATCGCTCCAACTAATACAAAGCCCTCTGCACCTAAATTTAATACACCTGACCGTTCGCAAATAATCATTCCGAGGACCCCCAAGGCAAAAGGCGTCGCAAACCCTGGTACATTAGAAAGCCAAAATATTAGGAAATCCATACGACTGCACCTCTATAAAGAAAAAATTAAACGGTAACGTATAAAGAACTCAGATGCGGCAACGCACATAACAATTATTGCTTGCATTAATTGCACCATGGCAAAAGGTATTTGATAAAATACTTGAAGACTTTGACCACCTATAACAAGCGTAGCAAAAAGTAGCGATACCACAAGTATACCAATCGGATTATCTCTGGCCAAGAACGATATCAAAATCCCTGAAAACCCAAAGCCAATAAAGAAGGATTGGGTCATCCGGCTTTCTATGCCGGAACTGACCAGAAAACCACAAATTCCCGATAAAAACCCGGATACTATAGTAACTATCAAAATAACTAAACTTACTCGAATACCCATATACCTGGCCATATTACTGCTTGCATGCAATACGTTTAGAACAAAGCCAAAGCGAGAACTCATGAACAGCCAGAAAATGATAATTACCAAGAACACTGCTATTACCGATGAGAAGTTCAAACTCTGCCACCCTAGTAACGGTAAAATTTCAGATACGTCATACTGCTCTGAGTTAGGAAAACCAGTGGATGGATCTCGCCAGCTGCCATACAGTAGATGTAACAAAAAGTTAAATGCAATATAGTTCATTAAAAGGGTCGAGATAATCTCGTTAACATCTAATTTAATTTTGAGAAAAGCGGGTAACAGTATCCAAAAAACACCACCAAAACCCGCGGCTATAAACATTAGTAATAGACGCGTTGGCTCTGGTCCAACGTCATTAATTGCAATATAAGTTGCTGCAATAGTTCCAAAAATCATTTGTCCTTCAATCCCAATATTCCAAAAACGCGCTCTGAATGCTACCGCCGCCGCAAGCCCTGCGACCACAAATGGAGAAGCCTGAATTAATACTGAAGATAAATTTTTCTCACTCGTGATAATGTAAACCACGAACTCTTTCCACAAAGCAGATCCAGAAACACCAGATAAAATCAATATAACAAATGAAATGAATAATCCTGTAAAGATTGACAAAATTAGTACTATAAACTTATTCGTGAAACTCATTGGATCACGCACTTCTAATTTGACACCTTTTCTTTTATTAATGTTTGAAGTGGAACTCAATTTACCATAGCCTTTCCAATTATTTGTCGATCAGCCGGTGAAGCGAATTCCGCAGTTATGCGACCGCGATTAATAACCCCAATCGTATCCGATAGCAGCATAATTTCATCCAAATCTTCACTTAATAACAGTACAGCAGCACCTGCATCTCTTGCTGCCAATAATTGCCTATGAACGAATGCAGCGGCCTTAATATCTAACCCCCTACTTGGGCTGTGAGCAATTACCACAGAAGGTTTTGATGAAAACTCACGCGCAATTACCAGTTTTTGGGCGTTCCCACCAGATAAAAGAGCGGCATTTTGATTTAGCCTTTGCACACCGTATATATCAAACTCCTCAATGGCCTCCACGGTGCTTAGCTGTTTTCCTAATTTTTTCACTCCCATCCAGCTACCCAAATCACCCCTGAGAATTGCGGCTACAGCATAGTTATCTGCAACACTAAGTTCCCCTGCTAATGCATACTTCTGCCTATCAGCGGGAATGAAAACTAACCCACATTTCCGTCTTTGGTCCGTCCGAAACTTTGTAATATCTCCATAGCCTGCTAATTTAATTGAGCCGCTATTCAGCTTGGTTAAGCCCATCAATACAGTCGATAGTTCTGCCTGACCATTTCCACCTACACCTGCAATCCCATAAATTTCACCTTCACGAATTTTAAAATTTATATCGGTTAGTCCAATGGCATGGTTTGAGCGATGAAGATTTAAATCTGATATCACTATTTTTTCTTCACCAAAATTCTTACTTAACTGTGGCTTTTCCGCGAACACTTCACCTACTATCAACTTTATTAATGCTTCATCATCCAATTTCCCCGGTATTATAGTATCAACCAATTTCCCATTACGCAGGACACTAATTTTGTCGGAGAACTCTTTAGCTTCCTTTAGCTTATGAGTAACTAAAACAACTGAAGTTCCAGAACTTGCGAGAAATCTTATAATTTTAAATAATCCCTTAGATTCCTCATCTGTTAGTACGGCGGTAGGCTCGTCTAAAATTATAATAGAAGCACCTGCGATTAAAACTTTTAAAATTTCTACTCTCTGCTGCTCAGCAACAGACAATAAACCAACTGGACTATCGAGATCGAGATCAAACCCAATTTCGTCCATTTTCTTTAAGATTTTATGTCGAAGATTATCTTTCTCACTATAGTAAGAGGTCTGATTGATAGTTAAAGCTATGTTATCGAGTGCGTTAAAACTTTTTACGAGCCTAAAATGCTGATGAACCATACCAATACCCAAAAATCTGGCATCAGATGGTCCATTGATTTTTACTACTTTACCATCAATACTAATCGCGCCGTGGTCAGGTGCATAGATACCTGAAAGGACATTCATCAGAGACGATTTGCCTGCTCCATTTTCCCCTAATAAGGCGTGAACCTCTCCATGATCGAGATTAAAAGTCACATCATCAAGAGCAAGAAAATCACCAAATGATTTGGTGATTTTCTCCATTTTAATTTTGTAGTTTTGATTAATTTTTACCATTAATCAAATTCTTCTGCTTCTATTGACTTATAACACCTTCGACAAACCAGTCCATGCCCCATAAGTCTGCATCGCCCATGACTTCTCCCGATTTCACTTTAAGAGCACCGGAGCCGTCCTTTAAAGGCCCAGCAAATATATGCTTTCCAGCCATTATTTCATCACGTGCTTTCATTATTTTAGCCTTTTGATCGCTAGAAACAGCGTCTCCACAACAGGCAATATCAGTGCCGCCTTGACCAATCGAGAGGAATGCGCCCCAGGGTGAGGATTCCCACGTACCATCAGCTATTTTCTTTATCTCAGGTATTAAAAACTTATCCCAGACCCAAACAGACGAACATTGCGTAGCAGAACTAAACTCGGAGAGATCTCTGTGATGCCCAGTAGAGTAAACTCCTTTTTCCTTGGCTACGATTTGAGGGGTAGGAGTGTCAACGTGCTGGCCTATTACATCAATTCCTTGCTCAGCGAGGGCTTCCGATGCAGCTCGCTCTTTCACTGGATCATTCCATGCTCCAGTAAAGACCACTGTGAGTGTAGCGTCAGGATTCATTTCACGGGCCCCCATAGCAAAAGCATTAACGGTCCAATTCACAAGTCCAAAGGGATTAGCTGCTACAAAACCCAATTTACCAGTTTTTGAAATAGCTCCAGCTGCCATACCACACAAATATTGACTTTCATAAGTCCGACCATAGTAGGACATTAGGTTATCACCGTTTGTTGTTCCGGCTGGATTTAGAAATACTACGTCAGGATACTTTTCAGCAAGTTCTTTGAATGCATCCGAGTAACCAAATGCAGATCCCAAGATTATATTGTGTCCACGATCTATAAATAATTCAACCGCGGGTTTAACTGCCGCCGCATTTTCCGGGACATTTTCCACCACTGGTATTGTTAAGCCTAACTCTGCTTCGACCTTCTGCCTAGCCTCATCTAGAGCCTGAGACCAACCCCCGTCGTTTTTCTGTGAGAAAATGATCATAGCGGGTTTAGGGTCACCCTTTATAATCCTGTCTGCCAGAGCAGATTGCCCCAAACAGAAAGTGCTGGCGAAAAGAACCAGCCCAGCTTTAAATAAACTTTTCATGCTTACCTCCTTTTTTTAAGCTCAAACAACAAAATAATTAACTTTTTTTATTGAGGATTTTGAAGAGTTTCTCGCCTACAGGACCCAAACCTTCTCACCCGCTACTACTCGAACTTATTACCTCATGTATCATACTTGGAGTTATTGGAGTTGAACGAAATTTTGGGTTTCCAAACTCCCTTAGTGCATCTGTTAGTCCTGAAGCAATTGTTGCTGCTGTGGCAATACAACCTGCCTCTCCAACGCCTTTCACTCCCAGTGGATTTAAAGGTGTTGGCGTTTCAAGGTGATACATTTCAACCTTAGGAATTTCGGTTGCATACGGGATCACGAAATCTACGAAATTAGCATTTGAAATATTCCCATCGTCGTCAAACTCAACTTTCTCGTACATGGCGCCTGCAATACCTTGCGCCACGCCACCCATTACCTGCCCCTCAACTATTGTAGGATTAATCATGTTACCACAATCGTGAACAAGCGCGTATTTTTTAATTTTTGTTTCACAAGTAATCTCATCAACCTCAACTATTGCTGCATGCACTCCATAGGCCCAGGTTGCTGCTGGTGGGCTATAATAATCTGTTGCTTCAAGTCCAGGTGCCTGTCCTTCATCTAATGCAGGACCATCATGTCTACTGGCAGGTGCGAATTGGGTTGCAGCTTTTGCCGCCTCGTTGAATGCATATCTTAATGGGTTTGTGGCAGTGGCAACGGCGGCAAGTGAAACACTGCGATTTGAGTTGGATACCCATGCATGCCCATCCCGTAACTCAATCTGGTCTTCATCAACCTCTAACATATTGGCAGCGGCTTTGATCGTTTTCTTTCGTACTATTAATGCGGTCTTGTGTATCGCATTACCTGAAACAACGGCTGCCCTACTTGCAAATGTCGCTACACCCCAATCATATGCCCCACTGTCTCCCTCGGTCAAAATAACATCTTCTACATTGACTCCAAGCTGATCAGCAACAATCTGCGCAAAAACGGTATCATGCCCTTGTCCCTGACCCGATAAGCCAGTGTTTACGTAAACTTTTCCTGTTATTGGATGAATTTTAATATGACCGCCTTCGTATGGTCCTAACCCAGTACCCTCAACATAGTAAGCTAATCCTAAACCAAGATACTTACCCTGACTTCTGGCTTCTTCTTGCATTTTTGGAAAATTCCTGACGTCGATTTTCTCTTCTATCAGATCCAGTGCTTTAAAATACTGACCACTATCCATAGTAACGGGTAATCCATCGGCAAATATAAGACCTTCTCTTGGATAAGGAAACTGATCGTCTGATATTAAATTTCTTCGTCTAATTTCAAATCTATCTATCCCCAACTCTTCAGCTAATTGGTCCATAGCTCGTTCGATTGCAAAACATGCTTGAGGCCGGCCGCATCCCCTGTAGGGAGTAATTGTAACTGTTGGAGTATAAACAGCCTGAAATTGAACATGTATATTTGGTATTCGATAAGGTCCCGCAATCGATGTGGATGCCACTTGAGCTATCGCAATTCCGTACGGAATAAAGGCACCAGTATCATGCAGAAAAAAGTCCTTCAGGCCTATAACATCACCGTCTTTTGTAGCGTAGAGCTCGATGTGATGAATTTGCTTCCGTTCTTGATTTGAACTTATAAAATTTTCTCGCCTATCCTCTATGTATTTAACAGGCAACCCGAGTTCCATTGCGGCCAACGGTACTAACAATTCATCTGGATGGGGAAACATTACTTTTTGCCCAAACCCACCGCCAACATCTGGTGCAATGACCCTAACTTTATCTTCATCAATTTCAAAAATTGATGCTAATCCCCCTCGAACTGTAAGTGGCGCTTGAGTCCCATCCCATACCGTCAGAGCTCCAGAAATCTTATCATAGTAAGCAGCTACTGATCTGGTTTCCATAGGCGCCGCTGTGCTTCTCTCTACCTCGACACGAATTTTCGTTACATGCTCAGCTCTGGCGAAAGCTGATTCTGGATCTCCGGATATTTGTGTTAGATCTGCCGCAATGTTACCAGGGTGCGTTGGGTGCACGAGAGGTGCATCCGGTAGGATGGCTTTCTCAATATCAACTTCTACATCCATCGGTTCATAGTCTACGTCAACCATTAGGGCTGCATCTTCTGCTAAATAACGATTAATCGCCACAACCATAACAACGGCCTGCCCAACGTGATAGACATCATCTCTTGCAAGAGTTCTTTGCGTCCTAGCGTCATTCATGCAATCGTGCGGAATTAATAAAGGCAGTTCCATGTCTAAATTACCAATATTATCGCAGGTATATATGGCCATTACGCCGTCCATTGATCTAGCATAATCCGTATCTACACTTTTGATTTTGGCTCTTGCAAATGGACTACGAACAAACGCAGCATGTAATACCCCAGGTAAGTCCAAATCATCTATAAATGATCCTTCTCCTTTGAGTAGCTTTGGATCAACATTGCGTTTTACTCGGGTTCCAAATGATCTGGTAGACATTCTTAATCCTATCGTTTTTTCTGGAGCTTTTCGGCAGCATCACGAACTGCTTCAATTATGTTTGCGTACCCTGTACACCTGCATAAATTTCCAGCAATAAGTTCTCTAATACCCTCATCTGTGGTATCTATCTTTTCGTTATTTTCGAACTCGCTTACAATATTCATGATAAATCCAGGCGTACAATAACCACACTGTAGAGCGTGACATTCGTGAAATGCTTCCTGAATAGGGTGTAAGCTTCCGTCTTTATTAGCCACACTTTCGATGGTCCTTAAATCGATTCCATCAGCTTGAACTGCTAATAGGGTGCAAGACCGTGACGATTTGCCATCGATTATTACGGTGCAAGCACCACAAATCCCATGCTCACACCCAACGTGCGTGCCCGTCAAACCAAGTTCATGCCGTATGAAGTCTGAAAGAAGCATGCGTACACTTACTTCTTTTTCAACGTTAGTTCCATTAACTGTAAGTGAAACCTTTGAAGTTTGACCAAACGAGTTGGCTGAAGGCAAATTTCTAATCATCTTCACCCAATAAATCCTTTCTTTGCTGTCTCTTTGGCTTGAACTAGCGCCTTTGCTAAAAGTCGACAAGTCAAGCCCTTTCGATACTCAACCGTAGCATGAACGTCAGCAGGGGCTGTTACATATCTTATGCATATCTCTGTAGCTTTTCGCACATCGCTTTTATCAAGCGTTGAGCCAAGTAAAACATCTTCCACCTCCGACAATCTTATCGGGCAAGAAGCGATGCCACCTGCGGCCACTTTGACTGACAAAATTCGACTATTTTCATCTATATTCATAAGCACAGCGACGGCAGAAATCGCGTAATCTCCGCTGCGCCTTGCAAACTCCAGAAAAGAGTATCCACTGTTTTTCTCAGGAATTGGGAAGTGTGCGTGTGTGATAATTTCACTATCCCTACGGCTAGTTGTCATGTGAAATTTAAAGAATTCCTTAGCCGGAATTGTTCTTTCGCCTTCAGGACCCACAGCCGTTACGTGTCCATCAGTCAAAATTAGAATTATAGGCATTTCAGCAGCAGAGTCCGCATGACACAAACTACCCACAGTCGTACCTTGATTTCGAATTGGACCATGAGCAACGTACTTTAACGCTTCATGCATTAAAGGATGGTTATCTTTGACTTGTGTATTTTCTTCAACTTGAACGTGCTTTACGTTGGCACCTATAACTATTTTTTGATTTTCCAAAAAAATACTATCAAGATCTGGTATTTTTTTTATATCAACCAACATAGCAGGGCTCGCCAATTTAAAATTAAGCGCTGGCACCAAACTTTGTCCCCCCGCAAGAATCATTGCGCCCGGGTTTTCCTGAAGTGCTAAAGTTACTTCCTGAACAGACGTGGGTGCGACGTATTCGAAGGACGAAGGCTTCATCTGAAATTACCTTTAAAAACACTCATCTTAGTTTTAAACTATTATATCCACTTAACGGATACACTATTTATATTACGTATTAGTATGTTAGATGCAATGCACATGCTGTCAACTGTAAAAAATTTCAATTTTATGCACTTTGATCTTTGAAATTTTCCACAGGTAACCCGATATCTACCTCAAATACCTGTTCAATCCATGCCGCAAAACTAAGCAATGCAACTTCACGATGAGGAAGGGATACTATCTGTATGCCAACTGGAAGCCCATCTGAAGTAAAACCGCATGGTATCGACACTGATGGGCATCCGGTTACAGAGATAGCATAACCTAAAGCTAACCAGTCAATATAGCTTTGTGTTTCAACTCCCTCGATTGATTTTACATACCTTTCCTCGTACGGCGGAGGAGCAACTGGAGCAGTTGGTGTAATCAAAAAGTCATATTTATTTAGAAAATCGATCATATTTAGTCTGATCTCTGATCTTTTTCTTTCTGCATCAATTAATTGTTTTACGTCTAGACTCAAACCTCTTTCGATATTCCATACTACTTCAGGTTTTAATTTTTCTCGGTGTTTTATCAAAGCAGTCGACCAAAGTGTGGCAAACTGAAACGCTCTTAACCTGTCAAAGACAAAATGACTTTCAAGCAGGTTTGGGCACTCATTTCGTACATCACACCCACTTTTCTGAAGTTTTATCATAGCATTTGAGACAATGTCTTTTACCTCTGCCGAAACCGTAGCCACATTTAAATCCAGTGAGAAAGCAAATGAATTTATTTTCTTTGGGTTTTCACCAGCTTCCCTGTATACAGTTTTTCGAGCGAAATTTTGACCTGATAAAGGATCAAGTGTATCTGAACCTTCAAAGGCATCAAGTGCCAATCCAACATCAGCAACTGACCGAGCTAGCGGGCCAGTTACAGACAAAGACTGAAAAGGCATCTTACTTGGCCCATGGGGAACTAAACCCGGTGTTGGACGCAACCCTACCAGTCCACAAAATGATGCAGGAAACCTTAAAGAACAAGCAAAATCAGAGCCTTGTGCTAAATGTGCTAGACCTGCAGCAACTGCAGCAGCAGCGCCGCCTGAAGAACCACCAACCGAACGGGAAAGATTTAGCGGATTTCGAGTAAACCCAAATACTTCATTAAATGTACTTGCACCAGCTTCAAATTCAGGAGTATTCGACTTGGCAAAGACTATACCACCAGACTTTTCAATCGTATCCACAGTTATGTCTGAAGAATCAGGAATATAATTTTCGTAAGCTTTAGACCCGTAAGTGGTACGGACACCCGCGACATTATAAGAGTCTTTTATTGGAATAGGTAACCCAAAAAGCGGTCGACAAGTATCAAGAAATTTTTTGCCTTCCATTTTCTCAAATCTAGCTGCCCTATCAAAAGCTTTTTCAAAACAGGTTGTTGGAAGGGCATTTACAAACCCGTCTACTTCCTGGTGCCTGTTTTCGAGATCTTTAAGAATTTCCGATTGTTTTACGTCTCTATTCTTTAAAACATCAACCAAACTACAAGCCGACATCTTTAATAATTCAGTGATCATGGTTACCTCAAAACTAATCTAGTTACCCGGAAAAATACTGGTTTTCTGACCCAAATTTATAGATAACTAAGACACATTACTGTACATTACTTACTTTTAACTTTAGCATAATTATGACAAGAATTGTAAATCGAAAGAATTCAAGCTTCGATGAACCCGGAAGATAAAACACATAGTGCCAGTAAGCTTGCAACTTTTGGTGATAACGCTCCCTCAGGACTGGATAGAGCTTTTGCAGTTTTAGATTTAATAGCGCGGAAACCTTGTAGAGTGATTGATATTACACGGTTTTTAAATTTACCATGGGCTACCGTTCATCGTACAATTAAAAAGCTTGAAACTGCGCAATTTATTATGAGAGATAAAAACACAAATAGGTATGAAGTTGGTGCAAGGCTCTGGTATGTGGGTTCCTCTTATTTGATTAATAATAAAGCTTTGTCATATTCACTACAATTTTTAGCAAATACGAATGAAATCAATAATGCAGATGTCCAGATTGTTGAACGAATAGGTGATTATTCGGTCGTAATCCATACCGAGAAAAAACAAGAACAGATTATAGATAAAACACAATATGGATATCACATACCTCTTCACGCAGGATCAAAAGGCTTGGTTCTATTGGCATTTTCTCAGCCCGAATTTATAGACGAATACTTAACTAAGCCCCTTGAGCAACTGACACCAACAACTATTGCAAACGTTAAAAGACTTCGTAAATTACTTGATCAGGTAAGGCAGGAAAAGTACTCTCAAACCTTTGGGGATGTTCAACCACACACAGGTTCAATGGCAGCACCGTTTTTCAATGAAAATAATGAAGTTGAAGGCTGTGTTTGTTTTATTTATTTGAAAAGCATTGCTGACAACAAAAATAAAGTTGAAAGGTTAAAGCAAACATTAATGCTTATGTCACACTCTGTTTCCACGGATCTTGGGTGGAGACCTGGGAAAAATTACATAGTGTAACTTATTTTGGGTCTAAATTAGCGCTCCTCATAAGATGCTTTTATGTTTGTAAAAGTTTTCTCAAGAGCATCAACAATTACCTCAATACATGCTTTGCCCATAGCTTCCGTTGCGTGAGTTGGATCGCCAAATATTGCTGCGTGTCCAGCCTGTGGCCTTGGCCTCTTAGCATATGTGCGAGTTGGATGAGTGGGAGCCACTAAATCCCAAGCCACGGGCCCATAGTGCGCTCCCTCTAATAATTGCATTTTAACTAGGTTAGGTCGAGTGGCCAGTTGAAATGAAGTTTCCAATTCACCTGCATGCCCCATCCCACCCTCTTCAGATTTTCTCATACTATGAATTTTATCTGCCGCTGGTTCCCAATAACTTACTGCAGAAACCATGAAATCGTAACCATTATCATATTCGTCAATAAGGTGTCTTGCGACTTGATCGTTGGCGGTTCCGCTAGGACGATTTCCATTAAGTAATATTATGTGCTTAAACCCTTGCTGTATCAGACCATAGCCTATCTCACTTAGCATAAGTTGGTAAGTCGGGATAGTTAAGGAAACAGTTCCTGGAAAATTCTCAAAAGTTTTAGAAATGCCATAAGCTATTGGAGGAACAACCACTGCATCAATTCTCTTTGCTAATTCTAAGGCTATATACTCAGCTTGATGGGTATCAGTGTCCGTGGGCATATGTGGGCCATGTGCTTCTGTCGCACCAGTTGGTACAATAACCGGCTTTCCACTTTGTATTGCTTTTCCAATCTCCATCTGCGTCATATGAGCTGTTCTATATTCCATGGTTTTCTCACTCTATTTGGTTATTTATTTTTATTACAGCTCAGTTCGGTCTAGAAAAATAACTTTTAATGAGTGACCAAATGACACTGATCAAGCTTATACTTTTCTTCGAAGACTCATTTTCAGTAACCTTTTCAAATGAAGCACTCTGATCAATAGATTCTTCTACTTGTTGATCGGTTTCAGAATTATTTGCCATCATACTCTGTTCAACATTACTGACAAATTCTGCTATCAACAACTCTGCCGCTTCTTCGATCACTCCAATTCGACCAAATTGTGCTATGGGACCCGCTAACTGAATATCAGCGTCAAAATCAACCTGTGACTTTTCTCCATCCACCCCTATTAGCTTGTAATTTAAAAGTAAGCGGGATCTTGATCCACCTCGTTTATCAATTGCTTTTCCTTCTACTTTTCCCGACTTCTGTTGTTGGTCAGGTTCATATGTAGCTTCACCCTCAAATGTTGCTGTAAACGGACCTAATTTAATCGATACATTGCCTTTATAAATGCCCTCGGATGTTTGCTCAGTAAGATTTGCACCAGGAAAGCAAGCTGCAACTTTGGGAACATCTTGAAAAAAATCCCATGTTTGGTCAACACTACTACTTACAATCAGTGATTTTGCTATCTTCATAATGAAAATTTCAACTCAAATACCAACCTTCATCAGGATCAGTCCAATTTTCTGGGTATTTGATTACCCCTTTTTCTTTAATTCTTTTGAATTCTTCACCCCTGTCAAACATTGGAAGGTTTGCGTTTAATTTCGACATTTTTTCTCTTAAACTTAACGTTTCTTCTTTATCTGCAATCCATTTACGTCCCTCCAAGTGGACCACTACGCCATACTGTTCCCTAGCTGCATCTTCAGATATTAATCCGCATTGCAAGTCGTAAACAACCTTGTCAATTTCTCGCTTTAGTGGGTCCCCCCAACCTCCACCTCCAGTTGTTATAATCCTTACGCTATCTTTGCTTGGAACCATTACTGTATCACACATTCCAGGATGTCTAGTTTCTTGGCCAGTTTCATTTAAAACAGAAACACTATAAGGCCCACTCGCCTTACCTCCATATGCACCATAGCAACTTAAAACTGATCTATCTGCATTAGAAATTAATCGGGCATCTACTAGGGTCTTTATTTGTTTATCATAACCAAAGCCACCGCGCCGATAACCTGCACCTGCAGAGTCTTCTTTCAACCCCAATTTTTCGATAAAAATCGGATAGCGAGTTTCGGAAAATTCAGCTGGAAGATTACGCGAATTGGGCACAATATGGACAACATCGGACCCATCTGCCCAAGGTCTGCCAGGTCCACCACCGCCAAGAACTTCGCGGAATAGAAAAAAATCTTCGGAACTGGAACCACCAGCCAAACCCCAAATTCTAATGGTTTCATGATCCGCTGGCATTTTACCACCAGTAGCTTTAGTGAGGCATGCAGCAAAACTACCCAAAGTTCGCAGCATTAGAAAAAACCTCATCCCAGTCGGTTTTCCAAATGTTGGTGTTATTAGTGTACCTTTATCTGGAAATTTTACTTCCAAAATATCCAGAACACCTTCATTACAATCAATTTCAGCAGCACGCTCTGGGGTATCAGCCAAAGATCGAAGTACCGGTGCCATCCATTTTCTAAAATATCGACCATCAGCTTCATCAATAGACCAATTGATAGGTCCTTTTGCTTCTGGATCAGTACCAGAAAAGTCTAAAATAATTTTTTCATCTGTTTTTACCATCTTTACTCGCAGCGCATGTAGCTTCGAGTCATCTACTCCATCATTTTCTATGTAATCTTCATAATGGTACTCACCATTTTTAATTTTAGGAAAGATTTCTCTTCGAAAAATTTCGGCAGTATTTGATAATATTTCATCAAAAGCATCTTCTAGAGTTTCAATTCCATATCTCTCAGCAAGGGCTTCTATTCTTCTGCAACCAAGCTTAGCAGCTCCTATTTCTGCATCCATATCACCAGCCAAGTGTTCTGAAAGACGGGAGTTGCGAGTTACTATTTTAAAAGCAGCCTCGTTGAGCACACCACGTTCATACATCTTTATTGGTGGTATAAGTATGCCCTCCATCCAACTATCGGTAGCATGAACAGGCAAACTTCCAGGAACTGATCCTCCAACGTCGTCGTGATGTCCAAAAACTTGGGAAAAACCTATGAGCTTACCTCTCCAAAAAATTGGAACGGTAGTACACAGGTCCGGAACATGACCAATACCACCGCATGAATTATATGGATCATTCCAAAAAAATATGTCGCCAGGAAATATATTTTCTGAACCAAAATATTCGAACACAGGCTCAACAATTGCGGAATATGACCTACCAGTCAGTTTTCGGCCTTTGGCGTCAAAAAGAGCAACTCTGTAATCATGCTGATCTCTAATCATTGGCGAGCGGGCAGTTCTCTCAACTGCAGCTTCTATTTCTAATTCTGCAGCTCGAATTGTACCATGAATGACTTCAAGTTCTATTGGGCCCAAGTTTCCTCTAGTTTTAACCGCAGACATTTATTTGCTTTCCAATTGATTTTTTTTTCGCATTATAAGATTCCCATAATCGTCCCGTCGAACAAACCATTTTGATGGAACAACAATCGTTGAACCATATTCCTCAATTATAGCTGGCCCCATAATTTCTTGGTAAGATTGCAGATCAGCTCTTTCAAAAATTGGACTTTCAACCCAAGAATCCCAATAAGTTAGTCGGGTATCAATTTTTTTTGCAGGAGTTTTAGGACCTTTGTTTATTCCAATCTCAGGACGATACTGCTCTCCAATGGCTTGAACGCGAAGATTTACAATTTCAACGTCTTGTTCACCTTCGTAATGAAAGCCGAAGGTTGCGTCATGCACATTATGAAACTCTTTCCAAACAAATTGTACCATTTCTGATTTGCCCAAGTTGTTTGGTACCGTTACCTGCACTTCATGCCCTTCACCCAAATAACGCATGTCAGCAACATAAACTAACTTAATGCGTTCTTTTGAAATTCCTTCAGCCCCTATATCGGTAATGCCTTGATCCGCTAACTCTCGCCACCAATCTAAAATCTCATTATCATCAGCAGAAGATTGTTTTCTGACCATGGTACGAATATAATCCCGTCTCACATCAGAAACGTGAAGCCCAAGCGCACATAAATTACCAGGGTTAGGAGGAGACAAAATAGTATTGATATTCAGAAAATCTGCGACTTCGGTAGCAAAAAGCCCACCAGCACCACCAAACGCTACCATAGCATATTTACTTGGATCCCTACCTCGTGTCGTTGTGACTTGCCTTATACCAAAGACTTGACTTATCGCCGCCAACTCAAGGACTCCTGAAGCTATTTTTTCAGGAGTCATCTCATGCTCTTTACCAAGCTTCTTGAAAGCATCGCGTGCGTCATCGATATTTAATCTTATTTCACCGCCAATCAATTTTTGTGGTAAGCGACCAAGAACTAGCGCCGCATCTGTTACGGTGGGCTCTGTTCCGCCTTTACCATAGCAAATAGGTCCCGGATCAGCGCCTGCGCTTTGTGGTCCAACTTTTAAATTGCCGTAATCATCAGTCCATGCAATTGACCCACCACCGGATCCAACTGTAACAATATCAAGCATGGGTGTTTTGACCGGATAAGATTCCACCATAGATGAAGAAGTATACATTGGCGTCTGCTTCTCAACTATTGAAACGTCTGTAGAAGTGCCACCAACGTCACTAGTAAGAATATCATCAAAGCCTGCAAGCTTGGCCATATGAACTGCGCCCAAGATACCAGCCGCGGGACCCGAAAGAAGCATAGTTACAGGCCTTTTAGAAGCAGTTGAATGCTTCACAACACCACCGCTTGATTGCATAATCAAGAAGGGAGCTTTTTTTGATTTGTTGGCAATGCTATCTGCAGCATGCTGGAGATACGTTTGACAATAAGGCTTTACCATAACGTCAACCAAGGTAGTCATTGCACGCTCATATTCTCTATACTCAGGCAAAACTTCGCTAGAAATTGATACAAACAGTTCTGGGAAGTTGTCTGAAATTATAGATTGAATATGCTGTTCATGTGCAGCATTTGCGTAAGAATGTAAAAGACACACCGCAATACAACTAGCACCATCTTCAACTAATTCACGCACGGCATCCACTGTTTGTTTTTCATCAATAGCTTCTATTTCCGAACCATCATATAAAAGCCGCCCGGCCACTTCGCGCACCATGTGAAGTGGAACCAGCCTTGGCGGCTTGACCCAAAAAAAAGAGTTACCATAACCATCTGGAACCGACTGTCGGGCAATTTCAATCATATGGCGAAACCCCTTTGTCACCAGAAGCCCTAGCCCGTCAAATTTATGTTCCAACACGGCATTAGTTGCGACTGTTGACCCGTGAAGAACCGTTTCTAGCTGCGAACTAAAATTATCTTCGTTATCAACTACCTTTTCAATAGACTTTAATAACCCAACACTTGGATTCTTAGGAGTGGAAGATGTTTTTAAGGCAATCATCTCGCCTGTCACTTCATCAATTGATATGATATCCGTAAATGTCCCACCAGTGTCAATTGCGAGTCTCTTGCCCATATTACCCCCAAATATCCATTTAATGGATATATTATCCATTTTATGTATACTGTAAACAAAAATTAAAGTTGCCAAAATAAAATTATAACGATTAGAAGAACTAGATGTAATTTTAAGAGTATTATAAAGAAAGATGGAACTTGACTAATATATTATACGACAAAATATTCGGCTCTAATTTAAAAAATAATAAAATTTTTCTTTATACAGAAAGCGAAGAGGTCTCTTATAAAAATTTTACTACCTTAACTAATAAACTTGCCAATATTTTAGTCTCACACGGTCTTAACCCTGGTGATCGTGTAGCCGTTCAAGTAGAGAAGTCCGTAACCCAACTTGGACTTTATGCCGCCACGATAAAAGCTGGCGGAATATATCTTCCACTTAACACAGCCTATACTCCACACGAGTTAAATTATTTCTTATCTAATGCAAGGCCAAAAATAATTATTTGTGCAACAGATACTATGGGAAAATTAGAAAAACTGTACTCATCTAAAAAAGCAAGTTTTCTGACTCTAAATGCAAATGAAACAGGTTCACTTAGGGAAAAACTTAAAAGCTCTGCTTTAAGTTTCAAAGCCGCCAATAGAACAAATGAAGATTTAGCAGTAATAATGTATACATCTGGAACAACGGGCAAATCAAAAGGTGCCAAATTAACTCATCAAAATCTTTCCTCTAACTGTACAATATTAGAAAAGAGCTGGGAATTTTCCAAAAACGATGTGTTGTTACATATGTTGCCGACATATCATACTCACGGGTTGCTAGTTGCTTGCAATCTATTAGCAATGGTGGGAGGTTCAATGATCTTTCTGCCAAAATTTAATGTGGAGGATGCCCTTAGGTGGATTCCAAAGGCCACGAGCATGATGGGGGTGCCAACTTTTTATACAAGGCTCTTGGACAATCCGAAATTTGATAAAAATCTATCAGAAAATATCCGCCTATTCATTTCGGGCTCTGCACCGTTGTCTGCGGATACCCATACAATGTTTAAAAAACGAACCGGGCTTTCAATTCTTGAGCGATACGGGATGACTGAAACGAACATGAGCACTTCAAATCCGTACAGAGGAAAACGAATAGCAGGTACAATTGGCAAAGCTTTGCCTGGAGTTGAAATCCGTATTACAGACCGGGTAACAGGTGAGGTTCTACCTGACGGCAGTATTGGCGTTATCGAGCAAAGAGGTGAAAATGTTTTTTCTGGGTACTGGGAAATGCCAGAGAAAACACAAGACGCATTTACTCCAGATAATTTTTTCATAACCGGAGACCTAGCTAAGCGAGATAAAAATGGCTATCTCACCTTAGTCGGTCGTGATACCGACATGATAATCTCTGGGGGATTGAACGTATATCCAAAGGAAGTTGAAAACCTCATAGACGAAATAGATGAAGTTTTAGAGTCAGCTGTTATTGGGGTCCCACACCCCGATCTTGGCGAAGGTGTCGTTGCAGTGGTGGTCTTGAAAAGAAAACTGTTAGATCGAAAAAAAATACAGAAAACTCTTCAGCCTAACTTAGCCAAATTTAAACAACCAAAATTTATTATTTATTTAGAAAATTTACCCCGTAATGCAATGGGAAAGGTCCAAAAAGCCGCTCTTAGAAAACAATATAAAGAACTATTTGAAAGTTAGAATTCGTCAACTTTTACTGCTAAGACACCGCAATAATAAAATCATTAACAAAAAAACAGCAAAGCCTTCTAGGGCCATAACTGTGATGACATTCGATACGGTCATGTGCAGGCCCATCCAACTTACATTTAATGCACCGACTATCCCTGTGCCTATAAATAGAGTCATTAAAGAAAGAGTTGGAGAACGCAAATCATCAATAGAATTTTTATATATCAATGTACTTTGCATTGAAGAATATATCGAACTCAGCATCCCAGCAAGGAAAAGCATACCAATTAAACCCATAATAAAGGGTGAATTACTAATCAAAACCAGAAGTAATAGGAAGAAAGCAGTTGAAAACACAAAAATTAGTCTAGGCCTATTAACATGTAAACTAGAAATCAAAATACCACCAACAACAGCGCCAGCACCTTCGACAGATGCTAAAGATGCCGCAAGAGATTCTGTAGTCTTAAAATTTTCAAGAAAAATAAGAGCGATGAGAGCCAAATATGGTAAAACAAATACATTGTAGACTGGTGTAAGTATTAAAACTGTAAGAATTGATTTTTCTCTTCGAGCCTGCAGCAATACCTCCCTGAGCGTGTGAAAAGGTCCTGCTGAGTTCACCATAGCATTATCTTTCTCAAAAAGTAGAAAAACACCGGATCCGAGATATAGAAAGCACAGAATACCAAGCAAAACATACTCGTCTCCAAAACCTAGGATGGCTCCGCCCAGCAGTGTGGCAACCAAGCGTGTAGCGTGGCTCGACATTACATCCATTCCTACACCACTACTCACCAGACGATCAGGTAAGCGATCTGCTAACATCCGTCGTCTAAAAGAAAAATCAGTACTCCATAACATACCCGACAAAAACGAAATCACAGCATAATTCAGTGCCAAATGCCCATTGGCTCCCATAGGTAAAAAAACAAATGCACAAGCTATCCCAGTGGCCCCATGCATAAATAACATTACCAGTTGGCCAGATATTCTGCCTCCGATGAACATGAATACAACGCCTGCAAGAACAACACCCGCCATACGTGCTCCCATAATCAACCCGGCAAGAGACGCATCGGCGGTCAACTGCCAGGCAAAAACAGAAAAACATAGTACTTCAAGCCACCTAGCAGAACCTGAAGCAGTTCCAATGAGCCAAAGCCTTGAGAATCCCGGGTGCCTCCATATTTCTTTTATGCTAAGCAAATGCTTCCCCCGTTTATCTATTTACTTAAATCAAAAATCTTTGAGCCAGATAACTACAATTGCTTTTACTTCATATGACTCTACTTAGAAATGAGAGATAAAATGCTAATTACAATTCTTTTTCCATTCTGCATCGAAGTTTTCCCATAAAGGTTCAATTTTGGATGTTAATATATCAATTCTCATTGCTTCCTCGAGATCTCCCGACCAACTACTGGGCATGTTAATAACTTCAGATGCCATATCTTTTAACTTGGCGTATAATTCAGTGGACATTTTATCACGAAGAAAGTCTAAGTTTTGTTCGCAGTTCGCTAATTCACTAATCCTGTTTTTCTCATCAATTGAGACTAACGCGATGTACAAGTCTTTTAACGCAGTTAAGAGTTCTTTACTATTAATTGTAACCTTTTTTACTTTAATATGGGACAAATTTACTTTCCTGATTATAGATAGATTAATTATTAATTAAGAGGTACCATATTAAGACGTTGTTACCATATTTTAGCTAATATTTTCTTAAATTCTCAAGTATTTAGTCAATGAGCCAAAATTATTTAAATAATGACAATTTTACTTTAGCATGTCATTTTAAATAATTTTGATCTACAACTAAATGTTAAAGAATATCTCCATAGAAAGGAAATGAATTGCAACCAACGCGTAAGCGCCCCCTTACACTCAGGGACGTTTCTGAAGCATCGGGGGTTTCAGAAATGACTGTTAGTCGAGTGCTCAGAGGAAGAGGTGATGTCTCTCAAAATACGCGAGATCGAGTTCTTAAGGCTGCAAAGGATTTGGGTTACGTACCAAATAAAATCGCAGGGGCACTCGCAAGTCAGCGTGTAAACTTGGTTGCTGTAATTATCCCAAGTATGTCCAATATGGTTTTTCCTGAGGTCATGATGGGTATAAACTCTGTTTTGGAGAATACTGATCTACAACCAGTAGTCGGCATAACAGATTATATACCTGAAAAGGAAGAAACAGTTCTATATCAGATGTTATCATGGAGACCAACTGGAATAATTATTGCCGGCCTAGAACACTCTGAAACAGCGCGAATGATGCTCAAAAACTCAGGAATTCCTGTTGTGGAAATAATGGATGTGGATGGAAATCCTATTGATGGAATGGTTGGAATATCACACCGACGCGCCGGTAGACTGATGGCCGAAGAAATAATTGCATCTGGCTACAAAAAAATTGGATTTTTAGGAACAAAGATGCCACTCGACCATAGAGCACAAAAACGTTTTGATGGTTTATCAGAAGCACTCAAAAATTCAAATATGGAAATAGTAGGAACAGAGTTTTATTCGGGTGGATCAGCACTTGCAAAAGGGCGCGATCTAACCAAATTGATCCTCAAAAAACATCCTGATTTAGACTTTATTTTTTATTCAAATGATATGGTGGGTGCTGGAGGATTGCTGCATTTACTCGATTGTGGAAAACAGATTCCGGAAGACATTGGACTAGCAGGTTTTAATGGATTGGAATTATTGGACGGTTTACCTATGAAGTTGGCGACAATGGACGCTTGTAGGTATGAAATAGGACAAAAATCTGCTAAAATTATTATAGCAAGGCTTAATGAATCTAACGAATCTCAAGGCACAGTAATTGAGTTGGAACCAAATTTTAACCGGGGCGAAACAATACGTTGCAAAAAAGATTGACCGCTAAGTATAAATTTCGGATACATTTACGTATGATCTAGGTCTGTAGTCGGAAAATTTCTTCTTTAATTTTTAATTTTCGCTTCTTCATTTCTGTAACGAGCAAATCGTCAGTGGCTAAGTTTCTCTGAGCTTCTGCTATTTCTTCTGAAAGTTCCTGATGCTTTTTACGAAGGTTGAGGACGTGGGAAGAAATTGTCATCTATTATCTCCTGTAAAATCTTATACTTGAAGTTGAGCATAAATATGTCTGTGTGTCACCTAAGAATTTACCTAAAATTAGAATTGTACGTAATCGTTTTTGAAAGGTTTTTTATTTTTTTGCCATGAAGTTAAATTTCCGCGACCCCGCAAAATATCTTCGACTTTCTCGGTATAATCACTCGCATCCTCGATGTGCTTAAGGCCCTTATGCAAACATAGCGGCGACTCTAAACGGAAAGCTGCTCTCCCTGATTTTCTCATATGGATTATTATCAGTTCAGCCTCCCGCTCCGCCCTGGGAACGATAGGTGTCAACACAAAGCTTCCAAAACGAGAAGTTAATAGAGGAAATAGAGTATCAAATTGGTCAACACGGTAAATCAAATGGGCCCAACCTTTTTGCTTAAGCCGCTGAGCCATAATCGATACCCAATCTACCAATGGAGTGTTTAGTATCCTAGAAATATCGCGTCCTTGATTAAATGACGAGGTAGACGCTAGCCTATCAAAATAAGGTGGATTTGCAATTACGTGGTCAAATTGAATCTGCCTTAAACGACCAGGTAATTTAGCTATATCAGCATTAATTACATTCAAATCGATAGAATTTAATTTTCCATTTTCACTCGCCAAGGCTGCGTAATCACTTTGAATTTCTACACCATAAATATTTAATCCAGAAATTCGATATGAAAGACACAAGCTCGCAACGCCCACTCCGCACCCAAGATCAAGTATATTATCTCCCACATGAGCATTTACTGATGCTGCAAGCAGTACAGGATCAATGCCAGCTCTATAACCTTGTTTTGGTTGCCTAACCCTAAGCTTACCACCTAAAAAATCATCAGTCGAAAAGTTATTTAACATTAAAAAAATCTGCATCCACACCATTCGAAACAAGAGCATCTAGCGCTTCTTCGAAATCTTGCTCTACCACCAAAAGCCGACGCGGTAGGACACCATATAAATTGCTCATATTTACGTCAGCTTCAAAGCTAGTTATACCAAGACCGTCTAATATTGTCTTCGCATAAAGCATGACTGTCAGATCCTGTGTTCGTAATAGCTCTTTCATTGGACAATAGTAGAAATAAATTTAAATTATGTCGAGGTCACACTGAGGATAAAATGGCGTCAGACAACAATAATGAAAGACCGCATGATTTACTTTCTGAGCTACTGAAGGAAGAGTTGGAGGCGGTGAATAATTTAATTCATGAGCGGATGACATCTGAGTATGCGCCTCGAATACCCGAAATAGCATCGCACCTGATAAATGCTGGCGGCAAAAAGTTGAGACCACTTTTGACCTTGGCTTCAGCAAAAATGTGTGGATATGGAGGGCAATATCATATTCACTTGGCTGCCGTTGTAGAATTTATTCATACCGCAACCCTTCTTCACGATGATGTCGTTGATGAAAGTGAAAAACGTCGAGGAAAGCCTTCTGCGAATCTTTTATGGGATAATAAATCTTCAGTTCTTGTTGGGGATTACTTGTTTTCAAGATCCTTTCAGTTGATGGTTGAAACAGGTTCACTAGAGGTTCTAAATATCTTAGCAAACGCATCCGCCACAATAGCAGAAGGTGAGGTGCTACAACTAACTGTATCCAGAGATATTAGTACTAACGAAGAAATCTACTTAAAAGTTATACGTGGCAAAACAGCAGCTTTATTTTCTGCTGCTACTCAAGTAGGAGCTATAATTTCTGAAGCTGATGCAAAAATAACGAATGCACTTTACAATTACGGTGACGCACTTGGGATTGCGTTTCAAATAGTCGACGATCTTTTAGATGTTGAAGGTGACAGTAAATTAATTGGTAAAAATAATGGAGACGACTTTCGCGAACGCAAGCTAACACTACCTTTTATAAAAGCTATTTCAAGCTGTGATACAAATGAACGTAAGTTCTGGAAGCGTACTATAGAAAAAGGAAAGCAAACAGCTGAAGACTTTGATATAGCTCTTGAATTGATGAAAAAATATGGGGCAATAGAAAAAACTAGATCCGATGCACTTGAATGGGGGAAGATAGCAAAGGAAGCCTTAGGTGCTGTTCCTGATAATAATATTAAATTGATACTTATAAATTTAGCAGATTATGTTGTAGATCGCGTCAAATAAGTTTACCTGCTTCACACCAAAAAGAGGGGCATTCCTTCATAATTTTAAATTTCGCATTCTGCAAGAGATCAAAATCTTCAAAAAGGGCAAAACAAGTAGCTCCAGAGCCGGACATTCGAACAACCCTAGCGCCATCGCAAGCTATAAGTTTATCAAGGATAAACCTTATATCTGGTATTAAATCTATAGCAGAAGCAGTAAGATCATTTCTCATTGAATTAATCCAGTCAAACCATGAATTAAGATTTTTCTCAATTGAACCGTGCAAATTTACTCCCGAGTTATTTTTCTCTTTCACACCATTGAATACCTCGGCTGTTGATAAAGCCTTACGAGGGTTAACCAAGAGAATTCCCACCTTTGGAGCAGGCGATAAATTAATAATCTCTTCGCCAACACCCATCATCCGAACAATGCCTTTTTGCATGCATACCGGCACATCAGAGCCTAAGGAAATTAATTTTCCAATCGGAGGTTCCGGCTTATTATAGAATTTGGAAAATAGCCGCACTGTCGCAGCAGCATCTGCTGATCCACCGCCAATACCTGATGTCACTGGAATATTTTTTTCTAAAGTTATCTGAGAAAGTTTAATACTGCCGAATAAGCGAGCAGCTTTTAAGACTAAATTGTTATTAGCGCTAGGTAAATCTTTTGCAAAGGGACCAGCAACCTTTAAATCGCCGGACTTTCCCGGTGCTATACTTATATTGTCACCAACATTAACAAAAGACACGATACTATCGAGCAAATGGTAACCATTACTTTTTTGACCCACAAGATGCAGTGATAGATTAATTTTTGCTGGCGCAAATTCACTTATCATTTGCGTATAATTCAGATGTTGGTTTTAACCCTTCATTAATCAAAACTCTATCAAGGCCAACTCGTAACTTTTCTCTTATTCTGTTTGCATCCTTTAATTCAGGGTCAAAAGACAAGGCACGCCTCCACTGAAATTTAGCCTCCAACTGACGGCCGACTGCCCAATATAGATCACCCAGATGATCCGTTACAATTGGATCTACAGGCATCAACTCAGCGGCCTTTTCAATATGTGGGATAGCAGCTTCATACTTACCTAATTTAAAAAGGCCCCATGCCAAACTATCCACAATATAACCACTTTCAGGCTGTAGGCTCACCGCTTTTTCAATCATTGTCATTGCTTCTTCAAGCTTCTCACCTCGGTCAATTAAAGAGTATCCTAGATAATTTAAGACATTTGCCTGATCTGGCTTAATTGTTAGTGCATTCCGAAAATCGGACTCCGCTTTATCCCATTCTTTTAATCGTTCATGTGTTATACCCCGAGCGTAAAGAACAACCCAAGTAATATTATTGTTTTCCCTATATATATCTATGGCTTGGTCATATGCTAATCTGGCTTCACTATAGCGTTCTTCCCTCCTTAAAAAGTCACCCAACGAATTATGTACAATGCCCTTATCGGCAAATTCTCTTGATAGAAAATATAAAACCTCAAGAGCAGCTTCAGTCTTACCTCCGGCTCTAAGCGCTCCCACCCGACCTAATTCTGAACTGAGAAAATACGAACTTGATGGTGAAATTTTTGCATACTCTTTCACTGCTAAATCATGTTGCCCCATTTGTTCCAACAAATCAGCTGCCAATAAGACAGCTTTCTGACTATTTGCGTTCAGATATTGGGCAAGGCGAACATATAAAAGTGCCGTATTTGGGTCTGCCTCGTCTTTGAGGATATCAGCAATTGCATAAAATGCATATGAAATCCCCGCTTCCAGTGAGAGACTTTTATCTATGGATGGAGCATCTGGATGATCTTCTATTTGCGAACGCAAACTCAGTGCATCAGCACTCAACCCCTCACCGAAAACTTTTGAAAAGTATTCAGCAGCTTCATCTTTCTTATCGAGCTTCAAAAGCAGTTGGACCTTCATTACACTGGTATCTGCGGACATTCTGGTCGAACTCATCTCTAAGTTCTCTATAGTGGTTAGAGCGCTTTGATATCGTCCATAGGCAGCCAACATTGAGGCTTTTTGCATTTGAGAAAACTGCGCAAGTGAAGAGCCCTCACCAATTTCATCAAAGATAAGTTTTGCATCTTCAAAATTACCCTCTTCGGCTAACGCCCATCCAATTACTATTTTATCCAGTAATGGATTAATACCTTGGTCATTATTAATCTGACCTTTTGCCTTACCATAATCCCGTGAGTGTAATTGTGTTGCGACTGTTACCATATTTGATAATTGAGTCTGAACGTTAATAAGATCTAAGTTATCAGCGGAATGCTTGGCAGCGGCAATATTGCCCAGTGAAACTTGAACACTTATTAGACCATTCAAAAGCTCTGGATTTTCTGAATCGTCTTTAATAACTCTAGATAAATACGTTGAAGCTGCATCAAAATCTTTAGCCGAAAGCGCATGCCGCCCAGCTAAATAACCACCAAAGCTAATTTCCGCATTAGTTACGCTTGCAATAAGCAAACCTATAATTAGACAAGTGCAATAATGAAAAAATTTCAACTTTTATACTTTCTTATTACTTCTCGCACAATTTCACTTAACTTTTTGTGATTAAGATAAGTAACAGTGGCAACACAAGCGATTTATAACACTAAAATGCACTTTATTACATATTGGGATAATTGGGCCCATCACCTCCTTGGGGAGTTGCCCAAGTAATATTTTCACTTGGATCTTTGATATCACACGTCTTACAATGAACACAATTTTGGAAGTTAATCACAAATCTATTTTCATCATCTTCTTTTACAATTTCGTATACACCAGCTGGACAGTACCGTTGGGCTGGCTCAGAATAATTTGGTAGATTAAAATTTGTTGGAATTTTATTGTCCGCCAGCTTTAAATGCGGCGGCTGAGATTCCTCGTGATTTGTCATGCTAAAGGAAACGTTTGTTAACCTATCAAAACTGAGCAATCCATCAGGCTTGGGATATGATATTTCTTTATGATTCTTAGCTAATTCTGTACTTTGTGCATCTGACTTGCCATGCTTTAAAGTTCCAAGCAGTGAAAAACGAAAAATAGATTGGAACCACATATCAAAACCACCAATCAATAAACCTGCTAACGGACCGAATCTGCCGTTTAAAGGTGCTACGTTACGGACCTTTTTTAAATCCTTTCCAATAGGACCATTTTTAATTGATTCGCCATAGTCATGAAGAATATCGCCTGATCTACCAGCACTTATCGCCTTGAACGCTGCTTCGGCGGCATCAATTCCCGAGTGCATGGCATTATGATTACCCTTAATTCGTGGGAGGTTTACTAAACCTGCAGAGCACCCAAGAAGTGCTCCCCCGGGAAACACGACCTTAGGAATTGATTGTATACCACCTTTAGTTACAGCTCTTGCTCCGTAAGCCACCCGTTTTCCACCTTTTAGCAAACTTGCAATTTTGGGATGATGCTTGAAATTTTGAAATTCCATGTAGGGAAACAAATATGGATTTTTATAATTCAAATCCACAATATAGCCTACATAGACCTGGTTATTATCCAAATGATAAACAAATGAGCCACCAGAGTTTTTAAATCCAAGTGGCCAGCCAAGTGTATGAGTTACTTCACCCTCATTATGGTTTTCCGGAAGAACTTCCCATATTTCTTTCATCCCAAGTCCAAATTTAGGTGCGTCGCTCTCTGAGTCCAAAGAGTATTTTTGTATTAGCTTTTTTGTTAATGAACCACGTACACCCTCTGATAAAAACACATATTTACCATGTAATTCCATTCCTGGTTCATAGGCATCGCTTGGCTTACCATCCTGCCCCAGCCCAAATTCTCCTGCAACGACACCCTTGAGTTCATTATTCTCACCAAAAACCAAATCAGAACATGCCATGCCAGGAAAAATTTCGACGCCCAACTCCTCTGCCTGCTCTGCCATCCATCTACAGACGTTACCCATCGATACGATGTAATTGCCATGGTTATTCATTAACGGAGGCATTAAGAAATTTGGTAGCCGTATTTGCCCTGCTTCACCCAAAATATAAAAATTATCCTTTTTCACGGGAACATTTATTGGAGCATTGCGATCCCGCCAATCTGGCATTAGCCTATCCAAACCAGATGGATCAAGAACTGCTCCGGATAATATGTGAGCACCAACCTCAGAGCCCTTTTCCAGAACTATAACATTTAAGTTTTCGTCCAGATGCTTTAACCTAATTGCTGCTGATAACCCCGCAGGCCCTGCTCCAACAATAACAACATCGCATTCCATCGTCTCACGCTCTACGGCTGTCACGGTCTCAACTCCACTAAATTAAACTTCTTACTGTATTTATGGTGCTTATTTATTGTGCGTCAATTGCTGTTGCAGTTAAAATTAGCTTTTGCGGCATTGTAGCTCAAAATATTAAGAAATTGTTTTGAATTTAACGATTATTATGCATTTAATTACGAAGATATATTATTAGTGTAAGAACTGGCCAATTTTAGATTTAAAAATTACGATGTTATAACTTAAGTTATTAAAAATTACTGTTGACGAAAGAAAATGTGAATGGAAAAAATACCCATTACACCCACAGGACATACAGCTCTAGAAGCTGAGTTAAAGCTTCTCAAATCAGAGGAGCGTCCAGCAATAATTAGAGCCATCGCAGAAGCCCGAGAGCACGGCGACTTGTCTGAAAATGCTGAATACCATTCAGCCAGAGAAAAACAAAGCTTTATTGAAGGGCGAATTAAAGAACTTGAAGCTATCCTCTCACTGGTAGAAGTAATCGATCCAAAATCTTTATCAGGATCAATAAAGTTTGGAGCAACTGTTACTGTTGTTGATGAAGAAACAGACGAGGAAAAAACTTGGCAAATTGTTGGCGAGCATGAGGCTAATATTGAAAAAGGGCTTCTAAATGTGAAATCACCTATAGCCCGGGCATTAATAAGGAAAGATGTAGGCGACAGCGTTGAAGTCAGAACACCCGGTGGCGAAAAATCTTATGAAGTTTTGAGTATTGAGTATAAGTAGCTAAAGATTATTACTGTTATACTTTAAGTACTATTTTTCCGATGTGAGCCGAACTTTCCATCCGCAAATGCGCCTCTGATGCATTAACCAAAGGGTATTCACTATCAATTTCAGGCTCAATACCACCAGGGCGCAATAATGGCCAAACTTTTTCCCTCAAATCATTTGCTATCTGAGCTTTTTGAACACTTGACTGGGGTCTCAATGTACTCCCAGTAAATGTGAGTCGGCGCATCATTAATTGAGCAAAATTTACTTCTGCTTTGGCTCCATGGAGAAATGCTATTTGGACTAATCTTCCATCTTCTTTTAAGCACTTCAAATTTTTTGCAATGTAATCACCCCCTACCATATCAAGGATTACATCGACCCCCCCTATCTTCTTAATTTCTTCTTCAAAGTCTTTTTCTTTATAATTTATAGCGACTTCAGCGCCTAATCTGATACATGCTGATAATTTTTTATCGTTGCCAGCAGTGGCGAAAACCCGTGACCCCATCTTATTTGCAAGTTGGATAGCAGTAGTTCCAATCCCGGAAGAACCACCATGCACTAAGAAACGTTCTCCTGCCTTTAGTTTGCCGCGTAACATTACGTTTGACCACACTGTGAAAAAAGTCTCAGGCAAACAAGCTGCTTGTTTCAACGAAAAACCTTCTGGAATAGGTAAACAGTGAGCGGCTTGTGTTGTTACATACTCAGCGTATCCCCCACCAGGTAGTAAGGCACATACGGCGTCACCAACTTTTATGCCGCTTACAGCATTACCAATTTCAACAACCTCACCTGCTGCCTCTAACCCGGGCAAATCTGAAGCGTCACTTGGCGGCTTGTAAAGACCTGCTCGCTGCAATGCATCTGGCCTATTCACGCCAGCATAGGCAACCTTTATCAGAACTTGCCCAGTTGCCGGCTTTGGACTAGGCCTAGTTGATAATTTTAAAACCTCCGGGCCACCCGGTTTTGTTATCTCAATTACGTTCATTGATACCCTAACAAATTATTTATGTTCAAAACTCAGCGCAAATCACCTGGCTTGGGTGAGGCATGGTCAATAGGGGATTTGATACCAGACACAGATTTGCGAATTAAATCATTAAATGGCTTTAACGCCGGATTTACTCGAAGTTTACTCTTAAATTTTTCGAAGCCCATTACATCTGCTAAACGTCTGTCTACAAACTCCCATGTTTCCTCACTTTCAGAGGAATTATCACCGAGCCAAAATAATACCACCGCGCCATATACTGCCGAGAGAGTAGTTCTTTTGGTATACCAGTTAATATCGTTGGAGGTATCACCCACTATCTTCCATATAATATCGGAAGTTTCCCAGATTAACTTTAATCCTGTAAGATTATTCTGAGGTAAAGCAAATAAAGTAGTGGCGCGGCGAACAAGTTCTTTCTCCTCAACAAGTTCTAAACGAGCTTTTATTAACGTGCCGACTTTATCTCTCAGCCTAGCCTCACCCCACTCTCGCGATTTATTTTCCTCTAGAAGTTTTTGATCACACAAACGATGGTAGTAAATCGCAAGATCCAATCCACCACGTGGACAATAAAGACGCGCTATCTGAGGATTCAAACCAGCATCTGCACAACTTGCATTGAAAGTCACATCTCCCCAACCATCAAAGGGGATGTAAAGTTTTGCAGCCGACAAAAGCTTTTCCAATGTACGTGTTTGCTCTGACATGACTATCTTTTATTATCAATTTTATACTATGGACAAAATTTTCATTTCTTGGTAACCAACCACTTCCTGCCATAAAGCGCAACTCAAAATTGGAAAGGTGGTGACTACCACATGCAGGTAAGTGTAAGAGATAACAACGTAGACCAGGCTCTTCGTGCTTTAAAAAAGAAATTACAGCGAGAAGGTGTATTTCGTGAAATGAAGCTGAAACAGCATTTTGAAAAGCCCTCTGAGAAAAAGGCCCGTGAAAAGGCTGAAGCGATAAGGCGGGCTCGAAAGCTGGCGCGTAAAAAAGCACAACGCGAAGGAATGCTTTAGATTATTTCACTCAAGCCCCACTACTGATGGGGTTTTTTATGTATCCTAGGAACCTTAATATATTTTTGGAACATAGAGTTTGTCAGGCAGCACTCGTCTTTCGTAGTCAGGATTAAAAACCCTATCTGGCAGCTCGATTTTTTGATTATCAAGTTCCGAATATTGAATTTGACTTAAAATATGCTCGATACAATTTAAGCGCTCTCTTTTTTTATCGTTTCCCTCGACGATATACCAAGGTGCCTCAGGTATATTTGTCCTCGAAAACATTTCTTCTTTTGCTTTTGTATAGTCTTCCCATCTTACCCTACTCTCAAGGTCCATCGGTGAAAGTTTCCACTGCCGCATGGGGTCATGTATTCTCATCATAAAACGTAACTGCTGTTCTTCGTCTGAAATTGAAAACCAATATTTTAAGACAATTATTCCAGATCGCACTAACATCCGTTCAAACTCTGGTACATCTCGGAAGAACTGTTCCACCTGATCGTCAGATGCAAACCCCATGACACGCTCCACCCCGGCACGATTATAATAAGATCTATCAAATAATACGATCTCACCACCTGCAGGTAGATGTGGTACATAACGTTGAAAATACCATTGCGTCATTTCGCGTTCAGTGGGTTTAGGCAGAGCAACAACACGTGCAACCCTTGGATTTAAACGTTGTGTGATCCTTTTTATCACACCTCCCTTTCCTGCTCCATCACGACCCTCACAAATAATCAGCACTTTTGATCCAGTATTCTCCACCCAGTCTTGTAATTTTATCAACTCCATTTGGAGCCTCAGCAAATTCCGAAAATAGGTTCTTTTTTCAAGAGTATCTGGACGCTCACCTTTATATATTTTCCAAAATTCATCCGGGAGCATTGGCTCAGAAAACTCAGCCTCAAACATTTCATCATATGTTTCATTTAGTTCGGCCTCTAGCCAACTAAAGTTATCCTTCTGATTTTTTCTCATTTTTTATGTCTTAATGTCCGTGGTTTTATAAATAATATCTGCTATCGAAATTTAAATTAATGACAGGGCATAAAAATTATCCACTAATGCAATTAAATGTTATCCAAAACTCTAAAATATTCCATGTTTAATTTTTTACGATTTATTTATCCTCACGTCAGTTTAAATTGGTAAAGCTGTAGTTTTAAATACAGTGCGAAGAGCAAAAGAACTTTGCATTTGTGCAACTCCAGGTAGTCGCGTTAGATGTTGTCTGTGGATCCTTGAGTAATCTTCAGTATCTTCGGCAACTACCTTCAGAATATAATCAGCTGAACCGGCCATCAAATGACACTCAAGTACATTAGGGATTTTAGACACTGCTTTCTCGAACGCATCAAGTATTTCATCTGCTTGAGCGGTAAGTGTAATCTCTACGAACACAGTGGTTGGAACCCCTACCTTCCGTGAGTCTAACAATGCCACATAATCTTTTATAAATCCCCTCTCCTCTATCCTTTGGATTCTTCTGTGGCACGCTGATGGAGATAAGTTTATCTCATCGGCAAGCTCCGCGTTGGTAATTCTACCCTTGATTTGAAGAGCCTTTAGGATTCGTAAATCTGTGCTATCTAGCTTATCTTTGTCGAATTTCATTTTAATATTTTATACTAAATTAGAATATTCTTGCGAATTTTGTACTTTAATCAGCAATATTTGCCATAATATTTTATTAAAAGCAACGTATTATTCTTTTGATTAAATTAGGGAGATAAGGTCATGAAAGTTGGTTGCCCAAAAGAAATAAAGCCACAAGAATTTAGAGTAGGCTTAACACCAGTTGCTGTCAGAGAATTGGTCGGTCGCGGCCATGTTGTAAAGATAGAGACAAATGCCGGACTTGGAGCAGGTTTTGTTGATAGCGATTATGTAAAAGAGGGCGCTGCTATCGTTGGAACTGCAAAAGAGGTTTTTGATGAGGCTGAAATGATCGTTAAGGTTAAAGAACCCCAGGCAATTGAACGACAAATGCTTAAAAGCGGGCAACTTTTATTTACCTATCTTCATCTCGCACCGGACCCAGAACAAACTCATGACCTTATTAACAGCGGATGTACGGCAATCGCTTACGAGACAGTAACAGATGTAAACGGAGGCCTCCCGCTATTGGCGCCGATGTCAGAGGTTGCAGGCCGTCTTGCACCCCAAATGGGAGCTTGGACTTTACAGAAGGCTAATGGTGGTAGAGGTGTTCTTTTGGGAGGGGTTCCTGGAGTAGCACCTGCAAAAGTTTTGGTTCTTGGTGGAGGTGTGGTTGGTACTAATGCAGCAAGGGTTGCAGCTGGAATGGGTGCCGATGTTACCGTCTTAGATAAATCATTAGCTCGTCTGCGTTATATTGATGATGTTTTTGGTCATCTTTTTAAAAATGGATATGCATCACAGAAGGCAACGTCTGAGCTTGCCTTACAAGCAGATTTAATCATTGGTGCCGTTCTAGTTGCAGGGGCAGAGGCCCCAAAACTAATCAGCAGGGAGCAATTATCTACCTTGAACTCTGGCGCCGCTTTAGTTGACGTTGCAATCGATCAAGGTGGATGTTTCGAAACATCACGTGCCACTACCCATGCTGATCCAATTTATGAAATAGATGGCATAATGCATTATTGCGTTGCAAACATGCCAGGAGCAGTCGCGCGCACTTCAACTTTAGCTCTAGGAAATGCTACGCTTCCTTTTATCGTGGCCCTTGCAAATAAAGGATGGGTAAAGGCTTGTTCGGATGACCTGCATCTATTTAACGGGCTCAATGTACACGATGGAAAAGTAACATATGCTGCAGTCGGTGAAGCATTAGGACTGGAAACTGTTAAACCTGATCTTAAAGCTTTGAGCGTTTTACATTAAAGTGGGTAAAATAAATAGCTCGGTAAATACCTGAGCCAGCTAAGCTGGCAATGTACCTTTTTCTATGTACTCTAGTATCTCCACAACCTGTTGGGAGGTTTCTACAACTGCCAATGCCGATGCGTCTACCTCTTTTAATGCATGCTGATGGTCTGTCCCATGCATAACAATAATTGACTTACCCAATGCGGCAGCATAACCAGCCTCAAATGCAGCATTCCACTGCTTATACTTGTCGCCAAAACGTACTACAACGACATCCGCTTCCTCTATATACTTTCTTGTCCTAATCGCATTTAGTTTTGCACCTTTATGGTCGTGCCAGAATTTCAATTCCTCAGAGCCCATTATTTTGACACCACAATCATCGCTGGCTTCATGATCAGTTACGGGAGATGTAAACATGACATTAAAGTTTTGAGCGCCTTCCGCTATCTCTTCCCGCCAATTAGTATGAATTTCACCAGCTAGATAAACACTTAGCATTTAAGTCTCCTTTTACCTCTTGAAATAAAATTTCAAATTTGTCGATTTCAGAATAATTGAAATCATGTCTTTTTTAACTGCGCAAAATGCCACCAGTAGCAGATTCAACTCTGTCAATAACGCTTTTGCTTACTTGTTCGATCTCGGCTTCTGTAAGAGTACTTTCAGTGGGCTGTAGTCTTACAGTAATTGCAATTGACTTATTTCCATCACCTAAATCACCCCCAATAAACTCGTCAAAAACTCTGACATCTTCGATGATATCCTTTTTTGACCCCATTGCTGCAGTTGTTATTGCTGACGCTTCTACCTTTTCGCCGACAACAAAAGCAAAGTCTCGTTCAACGGCTTGCAAAGATCGTGATCTCAATGGTGGACGAGTAGTATTTGAATTCCGAGGTATAGGAATATTATCAAGAAAAATGGTAAAGCCAACTATTGGTCCTTTTAAATCGAAAGAACTTAAAACCTTGGGATGTATCTCACCAAATACCCCAAGAGTTTTCTTTGGGCCTAGGCAAATACGTCCGTGCCGGCCCGGATGCCAATAGGAATCTGCGCCACGTAAAATTTGAAATTTAGATGGTGCTCTAATTGAAAATAATACGTTTTCTATATGGGACTTAACATCAAAAACATCTACTTCCCTATTCTGCCCATGCACATCTTTCAAAGTAGTTTGTCCAATCAGCACACCGCTAAGGTTAGTTGTTTGATTTTCAGGATTACCTCCATTGAATACAGGTCCTATTTCAAATAACGCCATATTAAAGAAACCTCTAGCTTGGTTTCTTGAAGCAGCCTGTAACAAACCTGGTAATAAATCTGGACGCATATGACTCATCTCGCTAGAAATTGGGTTTTCTAGCTGAGTTGCAGTATCACCTCCACCAAATAACTTGGCGCTTTTCTCATCAATAAAACTATATGAAACGCATTCATTATAACCCAATCCTGCCGCGGCTCTCCTCGACGTTTGTTCTCTAAGCTGCGTTGCACTTAGGACAGGTTTTGGAACGGAGTTACTAACTCTGGGAAGCGGTATACCCTGCAGCTTTTTGAGAGATACTACACGCGCTATCTCTTCCACAAGGTCAGCCTCACCCTGTACATCTGGCCGCCAACTCGGCACTGCTGCGGTATCGCCCGTAATAACGAAGCCCAAGTTCTCCAGAATTTTCAGTTGATCATCTGGTGGAATTACCATGCCTACTAGGGATTCAATCCTTGCAGTATCTACTTTGTATGCTCTATCATGGTTAGGAACTTTACCGGCCTGAACAACCTCAGATGGTTCTCCACCACATAACTCAATTATCATTTTTGTGGCTGCCTCGATACCAAAGACTGCCGACTCTGGATCTATCCCTCTCTCAAAGCGATATCGTGCATCCGAATTTATCTTCAATTCCCGTCCGGTGTAAGCGGTCGTTATGGGATTAAAGTACGCAGCCTCAATAAAAACATTTTCTGTTTTATCAGTACATCCAGAACCACTACCTCCCATTATGCCTGCTAAACTTTCTACTCCCACATTATCAGAAATTACTGTCATGCCTTTTGACAAGGCATACTCTTTTTCATCTAAAGCGTTAAAAATTTCCCCCCCCTTTGCGTCATGCACTCTAAGAGACGAGCCATTTAACTTATCTGCATCAAACACATGCAACGGGCGGTTATTATCGTAAGTAAAAAAATTCGTGATATCTACTAAGGTAGAAATAGGCCGCAACCCAATTGCACGTAATTTATTCTGTAACCATTTTGGTGATGGGCCGTTCTTTACCCCTCTTATCAGTCTACCGTAGAAAACCGGCGCATTGATTAGAGTATCAGGCTCAATGGATACAGATATTGGACATTTAAATTTTCCGGGAATGGGTTGTATATCCATGGGCTTCAAATCACCCAACCCTCTGGCCGCCAAATCGCGAGCAATTCCTCTAACGCCCAATGCATCTGGCCTGTTAGGTGTAATGGCTATTTCAACAACCGCATCAACTTTTTCAGGATCGTTTTTTAATAGCCAGTTACCATACGGTTCACCTATCTCGCCCGAGGAAAGTTCGATTATACCATCATGCTCATCCGATAGCTCCATTTCTCTCTCAGAGCACATCATTCCATGGCTCTCTATTCCCCGGATTTTACCAACTCCAATTGTCGTATCAATTCCAGGCACATATACGCCTGGCTTCGCTACAACTACAAAAATTCCTTCTCTAGCATTCAGTGCACCACAAATTATTTGTGTTTCGCCATTATCGGTATCGACTTTACAAACACGCAATTTGTCCGCATCCTCGTGCTTCTCGGCCTTGATAATTTTTCCTATTGTAAAATCATTTAGTTTTCTTATTGGATCACTTACTTGCTCCACCTCTAGACCCAAATCAGTCAAAGCATCTACAACTTCATCTAATGAAGCCGTGGTATTCAGATGCTCTTTTAACCAAGAAAATGTAAATTTCATTGTGCTCGTCCATGATTATTTTGGGTAATTATCTTTAAAAGATTATGAAAAATTTTCAGATGCTTTGTTAACATAATAAGATTTTAATATATTTTCCCACTTAGCGACTTAGTCCAGCATGTAAATTAGGTTGATCCAATGAAGCAAAACCATAATGTCGTAACCACCTTAGATCACTGTCAAAAAATGACCTTAAATCTGGAATTCCATATTTTAGCATCGCAATCCGATCTATTCCCATACCAAAGGCAAACCCTTGCCAAATATTAGGATCAATGCCCCCTGCGCTTAGCACTTTAGGATGCACCATACCGGAGCCAAGTATTTCCAGCCAGTCATTACCTTCCCCTATTTTTAATTGTCCGTCATCCCACGAACATCTTATATCGACTTCGGCAGATGGCTCTGTAAATGGGAAATGAGACGCTCTAAACCGTAACTCAACATCATCTACTGAGAAAAAAATCTTTACAAATTGCTCTAGCACCCATTTTAAGTTTGCCATCGATAAATCTTTATCGATTGCCAAACCCTCAACCTGGTGAAACATTGGCGTATGAGTCTGATCGTAGTCAGCTCGATACACTCCACCAGGGCAGATTACGCGAATTGGCGCGCCACTCTTTTCCATTGTACGAACCTGTACAGGACTAGTATGCGTTCTTAAGACGTGAGGCGGCCTCTCATCATCTGAACTGCGTTTCATATAGAAGGTATCCATTTCCGCTCTGGCTGGATGATGACCGGGTATATTCAATGCATCAAAATTATACCAGTCCGTTTCAATCCTTGGCCCCTCAGCAACTGAAAAACCCATATCTGCGAATATCGCAATAACCTCTTCTGTTACCTGCGAGATTGGATGAACAGACCCAATATTTGTTGCCCTTGATGGTAAAGTTACATCTAACCATTCGGTTTCAAGGCGCGCATTCAAAACGGCATCTGCTAAAGCAGTCTTTTTTGCATTAAGTGCTGAGTTAAGTTCATCTTTTAGTGCATTAAGCGTGGGTCCGGCCACTTTGCGCTCTTCAGGTGTCATCTTACCAAGTTCGCGCATCTGCAAACTGACCTCACCTTTTTTCCCAAGAGCCGCAAGACGAACATCTTCTAGAGCATTTTCATCTCTCGCGTCAGAAATGGCTTTAATATACTTTAAACGTAAATTGTCCATTTGACCTCACTACCCAAACGCTACCGTGCTATCATGTACAGATAGATTGACAAGTTTTTTTGCATCCAGTGAAAGAAAAAAGCCGCGCGCACTGCACGGCTTAATGTGCAAATTGTATTGTAGACTAGGCTGCTAGTGCGGCTTTAGCTTGATCTACTATTGTGCAAAATACTTTCGGCTCATGCACTGCTAGATCGGCAAGTACCTTCCGGTCCACCTCAATGCCAGCCTTCGTCAATCCATTTATAAATTTACTGTATGACAAAGCTTCATCGTGAGCACGCACTGCTGCATTTATTCTCTGAATCCACAATGCTCTAAAATTTCTCTTTTTATTATGACGATCACGGGTCGCGTACTGATTGGCTTTATCGACTGCCTGTGCAGCAACTTTGAAAGTGTTTTTACGTCGCCCGTAATAGCCTTTCGCCTGATCAACAATTTTTTTGTGACGGGCGTGTGTGACTGTACCACCTTTTACTCGAGACATGTTAACTCTCCTTATCGTGCGTAGGGCATCATGCCCTTAACGATTTTTTCATCAGGGGCGCTAAGCATTGTAGTCCCTCGGGCTGTACGAATAAATTTGTTTGTACGCTTTATCATTCCGTGCCGCTTTCCGGCCTGGCCAGTTTTTACTTTACCAGTTGCGGTCACCTTAAATCGCTTTTTACAGCTAGATTTAGTCTTCATCTTAGGCATTTGGTTCTCCTTAGGAAAAAGTTAACACGAAACTCGGCATGCCATTCGCCGGACCCGCGGAGTCGACATACCTTCAGTTAGTATTGTGTGCAAGCCCAATTTTTATTAATTTGAAGACATAGATTAGTATAAATCAACTTATCGTCTTCCAGTTAAATCTCTATTCTGGATCCATAGCGTAAATCATTCGCTCGTTACATGGCGCTACTCTCAAAATATTTGTTGTACCAGGTATATTAAATGGAACACCTGCAGTTATTACTATTTGATCATTTTCTACAGCATAACCCTCTGATAATGCACCTCGAACTGCACTCACAACAGCTTCCTTAAAACGTTGTTTCGCTCCTGACATTAAAGTATTCGTACCCCAAGTCAGTGATAATCGCCGCGCGGTTTCTATTTCAGAAGTCATCGCAATAATTGGAACACGGGGCTTTTCTCTGGCGATTAAAAGGGCGGTTGTTCCAGATTGGGTATAGCAGCTAATAGCTTTTATATCAGTTGTTTCTGCTATTTCGCGCGCTGCTGATACGATCCCATCTGCAACAGAATTACGGCGTGCATTTCGGGATGCCTCTATGATTTCTCGATATGTGGGGTCACTTTCAACTTCAACTGCAACATTATCCATGGTTTGAACCGCATCGACAGGGTACAGACCAGCCGCGGACTCCGCTGATAACATGATTGCATCAGCCCCTTCATATATGGCAGTAGCCACATCTGATACTTCTGCCCGAGTAGGCACAGGACTTTCAATCATACTTTCCAGCATTTGCGTGGCAACTATTACCGGCTTTGCTGCTGCTCGGCATGCGCGAACTAACCTTTTTTGAACTGGTGGGACGTTTTGAACGGGTAATTCAACTCCTAGATCACCGCGCGCAACCATAATACCATCAGAACATTCTAAAATATCATCAAATTTTGAAAGTGCGGCAGGCTTTTCGATCTTCGATAAAATAGCTGCTCGCCCTTTTGCTAGTTCACGCGCCTCTCTCACGTCCTCAGGTCTTTGCACAAAGGAAAGAGCCAACCAGTCAATACCCAAACTACAGGCAAATTCTAAATCTGTTCTATCTTTGTCAGATAATGCAGCTAGCGGAAGAATTACATCTGGAACATTCACGCCTTTACGATCAGAAATCACTCCACCAGCTTTTACTATGCAGTCTGCAAAATCTTTACCGAATGATTTTACTTCTAATTTAATTTTGCCATCATTTACCAAAAGAACAGACCCATTAGAAAGAGCGGCAAAAATTTCAGGATGTGGAAGGCTAACTCTTTTAGAAGTTCCCAGGTCTGATTTTAAATCAAGACGAAATCCCTGCCCCTCAGTAAGTGTTTCAAAGTCATTCTCAAATTCTCCAACTCTCAGTTTTGGCCCTTGTAGATCAGCTAATATTCCAATTGGACTATTTAATTCCTCCTCAATTATTCTTATGGTTTTGTGGCGTTGCGCTATATCATCATGGGTTCCATGGCTCATATTGAGACGGAAGACATCAGCTCCAGCCAAATGAAGTGACTTAATTGTAAGGTAATCGTCTGATGCTGGACCAAGGGTTGCAACGATTTTTACATTGCGATGACGTCTCATTAACTTTCCTTCATAGCATTAGGATCACTAAGAATTGTTAGCGATAACATAAGGCCTCTATGAACTATTATAGTATTCAGTGCAACATTGATATATGCAGAGAAATTGTAAAAATTTACAATTCTTACAAATAAACTCTCAATAATAAAATTACTAAAATAGTCCACTAAGAGATTGTTTATGGTTTCTTCAAATAATTGTATATAGAGAAGTTAAGTGCTTTAGTTATTATTAAATTTTAGGGATAATTTTGAAACTATATACCGAGCGGGAGACAGAAATGGACGATCAAACAAAACTTGAAATAGAAGCTGCTGCATTTCGCTCATTAAAAAACCATCTAATGGAAAAGCGCACTGATGTTCAAAACATTGATTTAATGAATTTAGCAGGTTTTTGTCGAAATTGTCTTGCAAGGTGGTACCAAGAAGCGGCCAACGAGCGCGGAGTGTCTATGGATAAGGAACAAGCTCGGGAACTATTCTACGGGATGACTATGAAAGAATGGAAGACAAATTATCAAACTGATCCAAAACAAAATCTTTAAAGGCTATGTTCCGAATCTACGGTAGATTTTTACAAGAAGTTGTTCAGAATTAAAATTTATACCTTTGCCTTTATTATTTGTAGGAAGGGTAAAAACGCCGACATATCAGGTCCATGTTCTTTTCCCGTTAGTGCCTTTCTGAGAGGCATAAACAAATTTTTACCTTTTCTACCCGTTTTCTCTTTAACTGATGCAGTCCATTGACCCCATGTCTCTGATGTAAATGGCTGTGAGGGCAGTAAGGTCAAAGCTTCTTTGACGAATTCTTTATCTTCCTCGTCAATAAGTGGTTCTGCACCCTCTTTGCAAATTATCCACCACGCAGCTAAATCAGAGCGCTTCTTAATATTTTCTCGGACAACATCCCAAAAAGGTTTTGCTAAAGTAGAAGGTACACCAGCACTTATTAAATCATCTTCTATTGCTTCAAATGGCAAATTTTGAATAAAGCGTTGTGTTAAAGGTTTCAGATCATTTAGATCAAACTTTGTGGGTGCAGAGCCAAAATTTGATAAATCAAATCCTGCTGCCACTTCTTCAAAATCAGAATATAATTCCACAGGCTGGCTCGACCCAAGCCTTGCAATTAAAGATATTATTGAAAATGGCTCTAATCCAGAAGCCCGTAAATCCTTCAGCGCCATCGTTCCAAACCTTTTTGACAACGATTCTCCCTGTGATCCAATAAGCAATGAGTGATGTGCAAAGTTTGGAGCTGAGGTTCCTAGTACTTTCATTATTTGGATCTGCATGGCGGTGTTTGTAACATGATCAGCCCCACGCACAATATCTGTAACACCCATTTCTATATCGTCTACTACTGAAGCCAAAGTATACAGAAATTGGCCGTCACCTCTAATTAGAACTGGATCAGATACTGAAGCAGCATCGATTGAGATGTCACCAAGTATACCATCGGTCCATGTAACTCTTTCGTGATCTAGTAGAAATCTCCAATGCCCTGAGCCACGGTTCGCTCTAAGTGCAAGTTTTTCATCTTCGGTCTGATTTAAAGAAGCTCTGTCATAAACAGGTGGTTTCCCCATATTGAGCAATTTTTTTCTTTTTAAATCTAATTCAGTAGGTGTTTCAAAACATTCGTATAATCTGCCGATCTCCTTTAGATTTTCAGCATTGCTTAAATACCTCTCCAGCCTTTTTGACTGATATTCAATTCTATCCCAATGTAATCCAAGCCAGTCCAAATCAAACAATATTGAATCGATGAACTCCTGCTTCGATCGTTCTGCATCAGTATCATCTATTCTTAAAATAAACTCCCCCTGAGACTTTCTGGCTATTAAAAAATTCATTAATGCCGCACGTAAGTTCCCGATATGCAAATATCCGGTGGGAGAAGGTGCAAAACGTGTTGTTGTCATTTGAAGTCTCCTAATCCGCATCGTTTTTCATATGAGATAAAAATTGTCCAGCTTTCAAAGCACATACACATAAAAAATTTATAGACAGCAAAAAACACTGACGGAAAACTAATCCATATAGGACGAAAATGGGATAAATTTCACATTTTCACCGGGTGTTATAGATAATTCATGCTCTGGTAGATCCACAAAACCCTCTGCCCACGAGAGACCACTTATTCGTCCAGATCCCTCCGATTTAAAAATATCTACTTTCCCATTCCGAACTCTTGCTCTTAGGAATTCACGGCGACCGGCCTTCTTGGATTTAGCAAAGTTAGCAGGCAATTCAAATGATAGCGGCTCCAACCAATTCCTACCTGAAAAAACGTTTAATGCTGGCTTAGCAAAAACCATAGCACATGTTCCTGCCGCCACTGGATTGCCAGGCAACCCAAAAACTGGCTTACCGTTATAAACAGCTAGTATCAGTGGGCGACCCGGTTTTACTGCAATGCGCCAAACCGAAAGGCTATCATTTTGTGTTAGTATGGCGGACATATAATCTTCCTGCCCTGCTGACGCGCCACCTGAAGTTATAATTACATCTACTTTTTTACTTGTTTGTTCTAAAGTGCTCTCAATATCTTTCCTGTTGTCTCTGAGAATACCAAAATCTATTACATCAAAGCCCCACTGAACTAAGAGTGAGAGTAAAAGCGGACGGTTAGAATCAAATACTTGCCCATCAGCCAGTTTGATACCTGAATTGATCACTTCATCACCAGTCGAAAATATCCCAACCTTCAGCTTTGAATATACAGTGATAGAAGAAACACCCGTAGACACCATCAACGCAATATCACCTGGTGTAACTCTTTTCCCTTTTTGGAGTATTAATGCATTTTCCTCAACATCCTCTCCCAAATCTCGAGTATTCGATCCAGCCTTAATTGGTCCATAAAACTTTACCTTATTTTTTTCAGAAACAGTGTCTTCTTTTATAACAACCGTATCAGCTCCAATGGGCATTTTCGCGCCAGTATATATTGTAAGAGCCTCACCTTCTTTAATTTTCCCAGAGTATGGATGCCCTGCAGCGGCTCTTCCAGGCAAAATTACAAGGCTTATTAGGTCACTTTTTTTCAAATCTCTTGAATTAACTGCGTAACCATCAACGGCAGAATTTAAATAAGGTGGGCTGCTGGAACCAGCATGAATATTCGTGGCCAAAACTCTCCCTATGGCATCTACCGGGCACAACTGCTGCTTCCCAACCAAACACTTTGAAGCTGATTTTAAATGTTCTAGGGCTTCATCTACTGGGGTCCAATTGGTTCCTTGAGGCAACGCGAAGCAATCGTTCGTCAGTGGCGGTGGTTTCTTCATAAACCACCCTCAATTCTTTGACCAAAAATCCAGCCCTCTTCTCTTATTTTTTCAGAATAATTACGAAGGTCTAAGTATGATTTAAACCAAGGCTTTTTAGAAGAATGTAATAATACATCAACCATTATTTGCACTTGAGACGCGTCCTTTATTTTATACTGTTGATCTGGATACAAATTGATTAATTTTTTTTGCGCATGACTGTCAAAGAACATACTTGGATAAATCTCACAGACAACAATTTTATTGTTCGCCAACAATGCTTCATTATCAAATGGCCAGAAAGCTATTTCGTTACCAAATTCTACTGCTAAACGATGTAAGTATGGCAAACCTAGTAAAGTCTGCGAGCCTACCGCCCCGGTAGTATAGAGCTTCCAGACAGGTTGCGCCGCGGTGAATTGCTCGCACAATCGAAATTTTGGAAAATCATGCTCTTTACATTCCGTTCCTTTGGCCGGCACATTTGGCAGCTTTAGGTTTACAGGACAACCCCAGAATGGGCCAATGCCGTTACATAGTGAATTTATTTTGTCTGCCACTAAAAATCTATTATTTGAATTTTCATGATCATCTAGTATCTCATCAAAGAACCACTTCCAAAGAAACCGCATATTCTGCGCTCCTACTAAGTTTGATAAAAAACCTGTTGGAAAACCAAATGAGAAGTCAAACCCCACTAACTGGCGCTTGCCTTGTGCAATATTGTCTTTAAGCTGACCCCTCAAATATTCATAAGCCGACATACGGGTCCTAAAATATTTTGGATGATATATTGTATTTTCAAAGTCTTTTTGAGCAATAAAAATGGAATCTGGAGATGGCTTTTTGGGACTTGGCCGAGAGCTTGCTGACCAGTCTATAGCATACACACGATCAAACATTTAAATCTAAAAAGTTTGAAATGAAATCTGCTATCTCCGAAGTGCTATCTAAATCAAACACCGGTATGCTAAGATCAGTCAGGGATGAACTAGCTGCTACTGCAACGATAGTATCGTCTTGTAATGCAATAACAGGAGTCTTCGTTTCTTCTCGAAATGCTTCTATTTTTGGATGCCTGTCTCGTTTAAACCCCTCAATTATAACCAAATCAACTTTCTCAATTTTTGTTAATATTTCTGCTAGATTTGGTTCATCTTCATCCCTCAATTCATGCATTATTGCCCATCTATTTTTGGAAACAAGTAGCACTTCTTTTGCTCCAGCGACCCTATGGCGGTAACTATCTCTTCCAGGATGATCAACATCAAAAGTATGATGTGCATGCTTCACAGTCGATACACTCAACCCTCTATATATAAACTCAGCTACCAGTCTCTCGACAAGTCCTGTTTTCCCAGAATTTTTCCAACCTGTTACGCCAAATATTTTCATTTTGTCATTCCAATAAGTCGCTCTGCCTCTACTAAATCGTCAGGCGAGTTTACATTGAAGAATGGATCAAAGAGACATTGATCAAATTCAACACCTCTACCATCATTTTGATCAACCCAAAGGACAATTTTTCTCAACCCTTTTAGAAGAGCATTCTCTAGGTTATCAGCAAGTGATACCGGCCAAATACCAAAAGTGGGGTGTCTAAGGACTTTTCCTTTTTCATCTCTTGTAAAAGCCAAAGCGAGGGGCTCATTCATATCGGCAGTATTATTTGCTAACTTTTCAACTAAGTTTTCCGGAAAGAAAGGAGTGTCAGCTGCTACTGAAATTAAACAATCGGCGTTTAAATTCTGAGCCCAGCGCAACCCAGACAAAATACCAGCTAAAGGGCCTAAGAAGCCTGGTATAGTATCTGCAAAAGTAGGTAGATTATAGCCAGAAAACTTAGAAGCATCGCCATTGACATTGAGCGCAATTTTAGAAACTTGCGGCTTTAACCGCTGGATCACATGATCTAACATCGGCACTCCGTCGATCTTTAGCATCGACTTGTGTCCCCCACCCATGCGACGTGCAAGGCCGCCAGCTAAAATGACTGAAGGTGGCCTATTCGTCATCACCGTTCTCGTCACCAACATCCCAAATAAGACGATTAGACCCCGCCAAACAAGTAAATCTTTGACCTCTCATTCGACCAATTAGCGTCAAACCAACCTTATGTGCAATTTCAACACCCCATGCCGTAAATCCCGAGCGAGATACTAAGATTGGTATGCCCATTTGTGCAGTTTTAATCACCATCTCCGATGTTAATCTTCCAGTTGTATAAAGTATCTTATCACTACCACTAACATCATTGGACGCCATCCATCCTGCAATTTTATCAACGGCGTTGTGCCTACCAACATCCTCCATATAGACTAAGGCTTGATTTTGCTCGCACAAAACGGTGCCATGTATTGCACCAGCAGCCAGATAAAGAGACGGCGTCTGATTTATTTTATTGGATAAATCGTAAAGCCAAGAAATACGAAGAGAGCTTGCGGGAAGTTTCAAACCTTCCAAACCTTCCATCATATCGCCAAAGACTGTTCCTACAGCACAACCACTGGTTCTCGTTTTTTTCTTTAACTTGTCCTCAAAACTAGTTTCTGTTTTGGTTCGTACAACAACCACGGATAAGTCCTCGTCATAATCCACAGATGATACAGTGTTTAATCCGTCGAGCATTCCTTGGTTTCTTAGAAACCCCAATGCCAAGTACTCAGGGTAATCGCCTATTGTCATCGCCGTTACAATTTCTTGGCTATTTAGATAAATTGTTAGTGGCTTTTCCTCAATAACCTGACTAACAACGGTATTTCCAAAATGATCTAAACCTTCAACGGTTTTGGTTAAATTCACACCATCTGGATTAGGCGCGATCATATATCCTTGGAGTAAATCTTTTTTTGTCAAACCAAACTGTCCAGTTGATCAAAACTCTGTTTATAAACTAGGTTATGATGTTTTTTTATTATGAGCATATCTTTTATAACTCACAATAAAATCGATTTTGTATATACGCAGTTAGACGACGATAGATAAAACCGAAACCACCATAATTGGTAGCAAGAGTACTTATTTCCTGTGGTAAGAGAAGCTTAAATTTCTATCCATTAACTAAAGCTATAAAAACAAGGGCTAAAATGCATATAATCACTGTCTTAGTGGTCCAATTTATGAACCCAGCAAATGTTTTTTCCTGCACTTCAGTGTCCATTGCGCCATGTTTGTGTTCTTGAGCCATTTTACATCCCTTCCAATACAAGAGTATTTTTAACGAACTTTAAACTAGTTGTCACCCGTAAGTTAGATGAAAATTGCCACAATTTATCTTAATCTTTGGTATCTGTAGGCACCGTTTTTGTCTACGAGTCTAGTTATCTTCCCTTCTAAATGAAGGTAATTAACATGTGCAACTGCCTCCACTAACGCCAAACCATATTCCGACTTTTGAATGCTTTTGCCAAACAAAACACTAAAGCACTCTTCAGCAGTATGTGGCTTTTCTAAGAAATCAATGAGGCGATCAAGTGCAAGTTCATGATTTTCAACCATTTGATTTAAGCGGAATTTTAACCCAGTAAATGGCAGCTTATGACCAGACAAAGTAAGGTGATCGTCCGTGGCAAACGCACTCAGCTTATGACAACTGTCAATCCACTCCTTTACGGGATTAGCGTTGGGTTCTGTTGCATAAACACCTAAATTAGGACTTATAGATGAAATAATTTGATCCCCAGCAATTACGATATCATTAGATTTGGACCAAAGGGTGGCATGCTCGGGCGCATGACCATTTCCAACCCTCACCTTCCAAATCCTATCTCCTATCTTTATCTCTTCATTATCCAAAATGCGCCGAAACCCAAGTGGTAAAGCAGATACGGCATCGGCAAAATTAAACGGTTTTCCACTCTGGCGCTCCTCGATAATATCTGGGCGCATCCCTGCTTTACGCCAGAACTCTAACGTTTCAGGTGGCGGTATCTTTTGCTCATCTAAACATAGCATACGGGCGGTCAGCCAGGCTGTGCGAGTCATCCATAGCGCTACACCATATTCTTTTTGAAACCACCCAGCCAAACCCACATGGTCTGGATGATGGTGCGTGACAATTAATCTATGAACTTTTTTACCGGCCAAAGGACCAGAAAAAATTCTTTGCCACATTTCTTTTGTTTTTTTTGTTGACAGACCTGTATCAACAACGGTCCATCCATTGTTATCTTCAAGCACGTATACGTTTACGTGATCGAGGGGCATCGGTAGAGGCACCCGAAACCAGAAAATTCCATCAGCAACTTTTAAAGGTTGAGCAAATTCAGGAGCAGCATCCCAAGGATAGTGAACAGTCACTTCATGACCCAACTAACTCATCTATAGAAAGATTATAAATTTCTTCGGAATTACTTCTTGCAGCAGCCAGAAAAGACATTGCCTCTGGCAATATTCTACGAATATAGAATTCAGCTAATTTAGTCCGAGATCCAGTGCCTCCCTCCGCAACTGCGGCTTTTAGATGATAAAACCCACCTAAAACCCTCGCATATCCCATTAGAAAAGGCATAGCTCCACCGAAACGATCTGATACATCTTTCCTCGATATAAAGTAGTCAACGGTTTCACTAAGTGTTTCATTAGCAATAGCGACAAGTTCAGCTAGGTCTCTTTTCATTATTGATAAATTATCGATGTATTCTTTTATTTCGTTAATAATTGCATATGCTGTTTCACCATTATCCATCATTTTCCTGCCAACTAAATCCATAGCTTGAATCCCATTTGTTCCTTCATAAATAGCAGTTACTCTGACATCTCGGCTGAATTGTGCTGCGCCAGTTTCTTCAATGAAGCCCATGCCACCGTGAATCTGAACTCCGAGATAAGATATATTAACACCAATCTCAGTGCCAAAAACTTTGGTGATAGGAGTTAAAAAGGCAGCCCGGTTGACCCACTCTGTTTCGCCCGTTGCGTTTGCCATATCGATTGCTTTTGCATTTTCTAATTCAAGTGACCGAGAAGCAAAAATATCCGCACGCATTGAAATTAACATGCGCCGAACATCCGCGTGATCAATAATTGTGCCATGTGCATTGGGAACAGTTGCCTTACCTTGCTTTCGGTTCAATGCATAATCTGTGGCGTGCTGAAAAGCTGCTTCAGCAACGCCTATACCCTGACCCCCAACACCCAACCGTGCGTTGTTCATCATAGTAAACATTGCGCGCAATCCATCGTTTGGCTGTCCAATAAGCCAGCCAGTAGCACCTTCATACTGCATGACCGCAGTTGGGCTTCCATGGAGCCCCATCTTGTGTTCCAGGCTAACAACTTTTAATTTATTGGAGACCCCAGCTTTACCATTGATATCTGGAAGCTTTTTGGGAACAAGAAAAAGTGATATGCCTTTCGGACCAGGGATTGAGTCAGGAAGCCTTGCTAAAACAAGGTGAATTACGTTTTCTGTAAAATCATTGTCCGCCCAAGAAATGTATATCTTCTGTCCAGTTATCGCATAGGAGCCATCTCCGTTTGGCTCTGCTTTTGTGGACAAAGCCCCTACATCAGAACCCGCATGTGGCTCTGTTAAATTCATAGTACCACACCACTCACCTGAAATAAGTTTTGGCAAGTATAACGACTTAATCTCATCATCAGCATGGTTTTCAATTGCTTCAATCTGTCCTTGTGTCATCAAGGGGTTTAACTGTAAGGAAAGGCAAGCCGCAGCCATCATCTCGTTTACGCAAGCCGTCACCGTTTGCGGCAATCCCATACCACCAAACTCTGGAGATGCTGACGTAGAAATCCACCCCCCTTCAGCTACAGCATGATATCCATCACCAAAACCAGGCGAGGTTTTAACAACACCATTGCTTAAAATTGCTGGGTGCAAATCGCCTACCCTGTTTAAAGGAGACAAAACATCATCACACATGCGGGCAGCCTCACTGAGAATTTGAGATACCAATTCCGAACCTGTGTCTTTGAACCTTGATGTTTTAATGATTTGTTCATAATCAATAATATGATCTAGAATAAATTCAAATTCAGAAACAGGAGCGCGCGTTGGCATAGGGATCCTCGTGATTGATTCATCGCTAACAAGAGTGAGGGTATAGTATAAGCCGTGTAAGAATTCTAGGATTGGATCAAGAAAGACGCAACGTCAAAAGGGAGCAATTCGTGAAAACGAAAAATCTTGGAACTAGTTGGGAGGAAATAGAAAAAGCCGTAGAAATTCTACGGCTCGGTGGTCTCGTAGCGATCCCTACTGAGACAGTCTACGGTCTGGCAGCGGACGCAACCAATGAAGAGGCAGTTTCAAAAATATTTAAAGCAAAAGGGCGACCTGCATACAATCCTTTAATCATTCATGTAAAAAATACTAAGATGGCAAAGGAATATGCTCAATGGAACAAGGCTGCTGAATCTCTTGCAGAAAAATTTTGGCCCGGCCCACTTACTATTGTTTTACCTTCTAAGAAAAATTCTAACATTGCAAAAACAGCCTGTGCAAATCTTCCAACCGTCGCTGTAAGAATGCCAAGTCATCCAGTGACTTTAAAAATTCTAGATCAATTGAAAAGGCCTTTAGCGGCGCCGTCAGCAAACCTTTCTGGTAAGATAAGCTCAACATCCACTAATCATGTTTTGAAAAATCTAAATCAAAAAATAGATGCAATTGTTGATGCTGGAAACTCGGCAGTTGGGGTTGAAAGCACAATTCTTACGTTTAAACCCAAGCCTACAATTCTGCGAACCGGCTTTATAACACCTGAAGCTATTTCGAATGCAATGGGTTTGAAAATTGCACATTATGATGAAGCAGGTCCAGTTATTGCACCAGGTCAAATGAAGTCCCACTATTGTCCAAATGCCAATCTGCGTCTTAATGCAAAAGATTGGAGGCAAGGAGAAAAAAAGTTGGGATTTGGTAATGTTGAATGTGATTTAAATCTGTCTAAAGACCAAAGTTTAATCGAAGCTGCTCAAAACCTTTTCAACTTTCTTCACATCTTAGATAGTTTTGATACCAAGACAATTTCGGTAAGCCCAATTCCAAACGAGGGAATAGGTCTGGCTATTAATGACCGTTTGATAAGAGCGGCTATAAATGATTGATCAATCCAGAAAGAAATTCCAAATAATTTTATATATATTTAAGCTTCATTTCATAATGCAAATTTTTCAGCCCATTTCTATGGAATTATTAAAATTACCAACACTTATCCTAGGTTTACTGATTTCAAGCTCGCTAGTTGCACATTCAAATGGGTTCGTAAGCGCAAAAATTACAGATGGTTTGATATTAAAAGATCAAAAGCCTATTTTTGGTTTAGAAATTAATTTAGAAAAAAACTGGAAAACTTATTGGCGTTTACCAGGGAAGATTGGCTTAAGACCCATATTCAACTTTAATAAATCTGAAAATATCACAAGTGCTGAAATCATATGGCCCACACCCATTATATTTGGTGACCCCGATTTATGGTCTATTGGTTACAAAGACAGTGTAACTCTTCCCATCAAAATAACGCCAATTGATAATTCGAAACCTATTAAGTTAGAAATAGAGGCCTATATTGGAATATGTGAGGATGTTTGCATTCCATATGCGTTTGACATTTCTCATTCTGTAGTCATCGGTCAAAACCAAGACAATCATAAGATTTTAGGTGCTATATTATCCGCACCAATTAAATCCAATGAGACAGGCTTCCAACTTCCTCAGTGCGAAATACGTAACGATGAACTAACCCTAAAATTTAATCAAGAGAATGTTTACAGTGGAGTAGAAAACATTGAGCTTTTTGTGATCGAAGTGGGGAGTTCAGTGTTTTTTGTAAAGTCAAAAAAATCAAATATTTTTAATGATCGCATTGTGGTCTCGACGGAGAAGAATCTTAAGGAGGAACTCCCTAAATTATTATCAAGAGATAAAATAAGAACCACAATTATTGGGTCTAATCAATCACTCGAATTCGTTGGATGTTCTGGTTAGGCTTTTTGTCTCGACGATCTAATGGAAGTCAAAACATTTACCGCATAAAATACAAAAAGGATGAATAGAACACCAAGTAGATACAGCACGAACGCAGAAGACATACCTCCGCTATTAAAAGCTGAAATGCCAAGCAGCGATAAATCCACAAATGATTTCCCAAGTAGAATTTGGGAAACTACTGTTACGATTAGCCATGCGACTATAAATAACGCTGCAGTATAGAAGCTAATGCGAATACGAAAGTTTCGAAATTTCAAACCTTGGCGGAAAGCCACGAAAAACCTTTTTAGATCCCCTTGCATCGCAACTAGTGAAGGAATTACCAAAAGCACCAACAACATCCCAAAACCCAAACCATACACTAAGGTGATCACTGTAGGCCTCAAAAATTGTGCCTGTGACGAGTTTTCATAAAGCAATGGAGCTAACCCAAATACAGTTGTTAGCGTGGTAAGAACTACTGGCCTTAGTCTATCTTTAACGGCATCAACAATTGAAGGAACTATCCCACGATCACGGGCGTACTCGTCAATACTCGTTATTAAAACAATGGAGTCGTTAATAATTATTCCCGTCATGCCAAGCAAACCAACCACTGAAAACATTGAAAGTGGGACTTCCCACACATAATGTCCCCAAATTGCTCCTATTAGTCCAAATGGTATTACTGCCATGACCACAAGAGGCCTTGTCCAACTCGCAAAAACCCAAGTCAACACTAAATAGATACCAATTAGACAGGTAATTAACCCAATACGCGCCTCATTTAAGAATCTATCCTCCTGTTCAGAAAGACCTGCAAGCTGCCATTCAACTTGATATTTCGAAGCCAAATTAGGCAAAATTTCAGACTCTAAAGTCTCCATCACCTGCTGCGCAGCCTTTGGATCATCTTCAGATATATCTCCCGTCACAGAAACAATTCTAATCCCATTTTCACGTCGGACTGTAGAAAAGCCTGCCTGCCGATCGACACTGACTAAATCAACCAAAGGGACATACGATCCATCAGATGCTCTAAGCAGCATTCTATCCAAGAAATCTGAAGTCAGCTCTCCCTCAGGTAACTTCACGCTAATCGACGCGCTGCGGGGTCCTAAAGGATAAGTCGCCGCCTCTATTCCATTCAGACGATTCCTGAGAACTGCACCCAAACCATCGATCGTGAAGCCAATAGCTTGACCCTGAGGAGTTAATTGAAGAATTAAATCATCTTTGTCATACGCTAAATTATCTTCCAGCGCGGACAGAATAGGATATTTATTAAGTTCATTTTTTAAATCCTCAGAAGCTTCCTTTAAAACCTTTGATGATGATCCAAACAATTGAATATCTAAGGCGTCACCTCCAGGTCCAGCTCTCCACCCTCTAAAAGATATTTGCTCCAGCAGAGCGGTACGAGGAACACGCTCACGTAGTTCTGCTACAAAAGCAAAACTAGAATATGGCCGCAGGTCTGCGTCAATCAACTCAATACCAATACCGCCCAGGAGATCTTTTGATTTATTTTCAGTACCAGATAATCCCCGCCCTGAGTTTCCACCGACCTCAGCTAGCAAGTATTTTACAGGGTTCTTACCATGTTTCTCTTCATACTCCTTTGCAAGTCCTTCTACAGTCTGCTGGAGGGTTTTCATCATAGCCAATGTATCTGCACGTGTCGCCGTATCCACCATGGCAAAATTACCAGTTACAGATGATTGCTCTGGTGCATTGAAAAAGCGCCAATTTACTTTGCCTGATATAACCATGGTAACCTGAGATGCTAAGATAGCAATTGCACCTGCCAATACGACATACCTAGACGAAATTACTAACTTAGTAAAAGGTCCAAAAACCGTTTCTCTAAACCATTCAAAACCACGGTTTACAACTCGGGAGGGCCAGTCATACCAATAAGAATTACCTACATGTTTAAGGGATTGTGCCATATGATTTGGTAGAATTAAAAAACATTCGACGAGAGAAGCAGCTAGCACCGCGACGACGGTAAACGGAATATCTGCAATTAAGTCGCCAAACCTGCCTCCTATAACTACTAAACCAAAAAACGCTATAATTGTGGTTAAAGTTGCAGCAAAAACCGGTAATGCCATTCGCTTCGCAGCGCTTTCAGCCGCTTCATAAGGCTCTAACCCCAGACGAGCCCTTTGATCAGCATGCTCACCAACCACTATCGCATCGTCGACAACGATGCCCAACGTTATTATCAATGCGAAAAGTGATATCATATTAATCGTGATACCAGCGAAATACATTACTGTAATTGCTGCTAGCATCGCCGTTGGAATACCTGCAGCTACCCAGAACGCTGTTCGAGCATTAAGAAATAAGAAAAGGAGCAAGACTACTAAGCCTAAACCAGTTAGGCCATTTTCAAGAAGCATTTTAAGGCGCCCTGAGATGTAATCAGCGCGCGTCCTAATTAGGTCAACGGTCGTCCCTAAAGGCAAGGTCTCTTGAAACTTTTGTGCAACTGTTTCGACGGTATGCTGTATGTCAATCGCATCACCCTCTTGTGAGCGATCAACACGAATACCAATCGCTGGGTTACTTCCAACAAAGTAAGACCGTTCTCGATCAATCCCACTCATTTTAACAGTAGCAACATCAGACAGCAGTAAGGTAGAACCATCTGAATTTAACCGAAGAACTATATTATCAACCGCAGTTGCACTTCGTTTTTCCACACCTGTTCTAACGCGTGCATTTGCACCGGTTACATCTCCAGCAGGGCTTGTGTCGACCTCTTGAGAAATTGCCATTGCAATCTCTTTCATAGATATTTTATAAAAAATGAGGTTGGACGACGGCACTTCTACGAGGACTTCGGGAGCAACGTAACCTTGAATTGTTGTTCGAGTTACACCCTGATCAAATAACCTAGACGTTAGCTCATCTGCATACAATCCTAATTGATCAATATCTACCGGACCAGTGATGATAACGTTCGCGACCCTATCGCGCCAGTTACCGCGGATAATAGTAGGGTCATCAGAGTCTGACGGCAGTGTTGAAATCTGATCCATCGTGGTCTCGACATCGGCCTCTGCCCTTGCCATATCCCAGCCCGGCTCGAACTCTAATTTTATCTTCGCTGAGCCCTCTCTGGATAAACTAGATGCATCTGTAACACCTTCTATACCCAGAAGCACTGGTTCAAGCAGCTGAACGATACCGGCATCTACATCTTCTGCACCCGCTCCATTCCATCTGACACCAATAGAAATATCGTCTACTATTACATCAGGAAAAAACTGTGCCCGCATGTTTGGCAAAGTCAACAAGCCAGAGACTACTAAGACTATTAGGAGTAAGTTAGCCACTGTTTTATGACGGGTAAAATATGAAAGAATGCCGCCCGCTCCAATGGGTAGATCACGTACCATAACTTATGTCTAGCCTCCCATTCTACTTTCGATACGCGCAACTACATCAGCTGGAACCTTTGGTTGCGTAAGTTGGCCAATTATCCTTTCTTTAGCAGACTTTGGAATATACCCATTAGTTTCTATGGCAGAAATAAGCTTAGCTCTCCGCTCCTCAGTGAGCTCGAGCATTTCTACTTCAGCCACCTTATTTTCTTCACCCGAACGTATCGGTTTTACTTTAATTCCCGCACCCAATACTGGCGTCCGCTGAGCAACAATCTCTTTACCACTTAAATCTCGGCTACGAACAATAACTTCATTACCTTGCCGCCGCATTAATTTAACCTGCAATTCTTTCAAACGTTCCCCCTCGTCCAAAAGTAAAACGTTGTTACTTGCATCAAGCGCGGTTGACGGTAATTTAACCACCCAATTTAAAGTAGGCTCTTCTACTTTGACCGCGACAAAATCACCGGGTTTAAAGCCCACTGATTTAGTTAACTTCGCATAAACTTGGCGGCCTGTTTGACCTTTTGCCACCGACGCACTGTCACGTATAATTACTCCATCAGCGTCCAAACCCTGATCCGTATTGGTCAAAGAAACAGAAACAGGTGCCTTTAAAAGCTCGCCATTATCATTAAGCAACCTTGTATATTGCTGCGTACTAATCTTGAAAGATACTTCTAAAACCTCCGGATCGATTAGCTGTCCTAAGCGCTCATTGGCAGAAACAATACCGCCTTTTACAAGCGATACACCACTTAAAAGCCCAGAAAATTCAGCATATAATTCGGTATACTCTAACTTTCGTTTTGCATCTTTAAGTTCAAGCTCCGCTCTTACGAGTCGTGTTTCAGCTTGAGCACCTCTATTTTTGGCCTGATCAACAGCCGCTTTTCGCGACAGTACTGATTGCGTGGCCCCTGAAGCAGACAACTCAGCATTTTCTAAAGCTGCAGCTGTTCCAACACCACGCTCAACTAAATCTTTTTGTCTTGTAAGAGCACGCAGACGTAACTTTTCTTGCTCCTCGGCGGCCACTAATTCCTCTTTTGAAAAAGACAAATTACGAGCCGACTCCATCACCTCGTTTTTCGCATCGATTAAATTATTTTCTGCTAAATCCACAGCCGTTTGGTAATTTGAATCATCTAACCGAATTAATAATTCTCCACTCTTTACGCTTCCACCTTCAACAAAATTTGATGATAGCTCTTGTATTTGGCCACTCGCCGCCATTCTTAAATCTAATGTTTTACGGCTTTGGATTTCTCCAAAAGCATTTAAAGTTGGATTGATACTAGTAACTTCAGCAGGAACAACTTTTACTGCAAATGTCCTCTCGCGCGCTTTCTGTGCACGCGGCTCTTGGTTCATACGATCTTGCACTGCAACTTTTATAGTATTCCCTGCGAGCCCTAACAAACCTAGCGCTAGTGAGAATAAAAGAAGGCCTATCAGCCCTCTGCCTAAGAACCTCATAATTAAGTCCTATTCAGTTATTGGGTATGTTGAATACGGTTCAAACTAACCCGTGGATCACTTGCGCCTCATATGCTCATCCAGTCTCGGCATGATTTCAACAAAATTACACGGCCGATGCCTATAATCAAATTGTTTTTCAATTATTCCATCCCATGCATCTTTGCAAGCATTAGGACTTCCCGGGAGAGCAAAAAGATACTTACCACGCGCCACTCCTGCAGTAGCACGAGACTGAATTGCGGAAGTACCAATTTTTTCTATGCTAATCATTGTAAATAGAGTCCCAAAAGCCTTAATTTCTTTGTCATAAATTTTTTTATGCGCTTCAACCGTGACATCCCGACCTGTCAAACCTGTACCACCAGTTGAAAGAATTACGTCTACATCAATTCGCTCCACTAATTTCTTAAGATGGGAGACTATTTTTTCCTCGTCATCGGTAGTGATCTCTCTTGCCTTAACAGAATGACCAGCACTTTGAACTCTTTCTGATAAAAAATCTCCAGATTTATCTTCACTTAAAGACCTCGTATCGGAAATTGTGAGAATGGCAAAATTTACAGGAATAAATTCTCTGTCCATATCTAACTTCGACATCAAGTAAAAACCTTTTCCTTAAGGGATAATAAATCAGACCAAGCTTCCCGCTTTGCCACTGGATTACGTAATAAGTAAGCAGGATGCAACATAGGCAGAACAGGAAGCCCAAAAGCCTCAGCCCAGACACCCCTTAGTTTTGTGATCCCCCTACGTCCAAGAAGACACTGACAACTGACGTTTCCCATTGCAACAATTACCTTCGGCTCAACTAATTCTATGTGCCTCTTAAGAAATGGTAACATCATGTCAATTTCATCTTGCGTTGGTTCACGATTTTCGGGTGGCCGCCAGGGTATAACATTTGTGATATAGACAGATTTTTCAACATCACTCCCTTCTCGATTTAATCCTATCGAAAATAACATTTTATCCAAAAGCTGCCCGGAGCGCCCAACAAATGGAACACCCTGAAAATCTTCTTCTCGCCCAGGAGCCTCACCAATAATCATTATTTTTGCAGCTGAAGAGCCTGCCGAAAAAACCGCATTTCTAGCTCCACGTTTTAAGTCACAGTGTGGAAAGTTCTCAATTGAACTTTTTAATTCCAGTAAATTTTTTGCATTTGCAGATATAAGTACTGCTTCATCAATAGGACTTTGTGATTTTATATTTACAGAAGTGGCATCAGGATTAAAAGTTGCTACACTGGGCTTCTCATCAGCATTTTTTTCGAACCGATTGATTGGTTTCTCCGAAATAGCCTCTGAAATGCCAAGTTCGGCTTGCCATTCTAGCATCGTTTTAGCATCTAATAAGTCGAAATCCGATTCCATGTTCTTAATTTAATCTCAAATAAAGTTGATTAAAAGTAATCTATGAATTTCTAGAATAGTTTATACCTTGTGCTACTCTTTTGATATTACTATTACGGTTTTAAAACTGTTCAGAGAATTCAATGAGCTTTATCCAAAAACACTTACTTGGCATAGAGGGGCTTGCACAGTCGGCTATTTTGGAAATCTTAGATAAAGCAGAAAAATATGCTGAATTAAATCTCAAGACTAATAAGCGCGTCGACATCTTAGCAGGTCTAACACAAATAAATATGTTTTTTGAAAATTCTACACGCACTCAGGCATCCTTCGAATTAGCGGGCAAGCGCCTTGGTGCCGATGTAATGAACATGCAATTGCAAGGAAGCTCAATCAAAAAAGGCGAAACAGTACTTGATACAGCATTAACGCTGAATGCGATGCGCCCTGATCTGTTAGTTGTACGTCACCCACATTCGGGAGCAGTTGATTTACTATCCCAAAAAGTTAATTGCTCTGTCATAAATGCAGGAGATGGACAGCACGAGCACCCAACTCAAGCTCTGCTAGATGCGCTTACTATTAGAAGAACAAAGGGGCGACTTCACAGATTGAACATCGCAATTTGCGGAGATATCGCACATAGTAGGGTCGCAAGATCAAATATGCTCTTGCTGGGAAAAATGGAAAATAGAATTCGCCTTATCGGTCCACCTACATTAATGCCTTCGCAGATTAGTGAATTTGGCGTGGAGGTATATCACGACATGATTGAGGGGCTTAAGGATGTGGATGTTGTTATGATGCTTCGGATACAAAGAGAGCGAATGGATGGTGGCTTCATTCCATCAGAGCGGGAATATTTCCAACGATATGGCTTAGATTTTAAGAAGTTATCTCATGCGAAAGAGGATGCAATCGTCATGCACCCAGGCCCTATGAATAGGGGGGTGGAAATAGATGGTGATATTGCAGACGATGTCACTAGAAGTGTGATACAAGAACAAGTTGAAATGGGTGTCGCTGTTCGGATGGCAATTATGGAATTACTATCAAGAAATCAGAGTAATAAGCATAAAAAGTTACTAACATGAGCCTGCTGCTAAAAAATGCTCTCTTAGTTGAGCCGGATTTAAATAAAGTAGCAGAAGGTAATATAGTAATTAGAAATGGCTTCATTGATCGTAAAGATTTTAGAGCAGATACCGAAATAGACTGTAAAGGCAAATTTGTGGCTCCAGGAATCGTTGACCTCGGTGTAAAAGTTTCTGAACCCGGCGAAAGTCATAAAGAAAGCTTTGAGAGTGCAGGTAAAGCTGCTGCTGCTGGAGGTGTAACAACAATTATTACTCGCCCTGACACTAAGGCTGCGATTGATACCCCAGAAGCCTATGATTTTGTGAAAAAAAAGGGAAATGACGATTGCATTGTAAATGTATTTCATATTGCGGCTTTGACAAAAGAAAGAAAAGGCCGAGAGATATGTGAAATTGGAATGTTATCAGACGCGGGAGCCATAGCATTTTCTGATTGCGATAATGTAATACAAGACAACAAAATTTTCACAAGAGCCTTGAAGTATGCTTCTATATTTAACGCTTTAATTATTGGACACCCGCAAGAAAAATCTTTATCGCAAGGAGCTGTTTCAACTAGTGGGAAATTTGCAACTTTAAGGGGTCTTCCATCCGCTTCACCAATAGCAGAGCGTATCGGACTAGAGAGAGATTTAGCGCTAGTTGAAATGACAAATGCAAGATATCACTTCGACCAAATTACAACCACAAGTTCTATTGAGGTGCTGAAGCGGGCAAAAAAAAGTGGTTTGGATATTTCGGCTGGGACATCGATACATCATTTAAGCTTTAATGAGCTTGATATCGCCGACTACAAGACTTTTTTTAAGCTTAAACCTCCTTTACGCTCAGAAAACGATAGATTGGCGACGATCGAAGCAGTTAGAGATGGTACAATTGACATAGTTTCTTCGATGCATACTCCTCAAGATGAAGAAAGCAAAAGATTACCATTTGAAGACGCAGCATCTGGAGCGATTGGGCTCGAAACTATTTTACCAGCAATGCTACGGCTGTATCATTCTAATCACCTAAAAATGGACCAAATTTTTAATGCTATATCTCTAAAACCAGCTAAACGGCTTGGGTTGGCTTGTGGTTCCTTAAAACATAAAAAGATCGCAGACTTAATCGTTTTTGATGCTGACAAACCCTTTATTTTAAATCGTGAACTACTTCAATCAAAAGTCAAAAACACTCCATTTGATGGTCATAAGCTTCAAGGACAAGTTCTACGGACTTTCGTAAAAGGAAAAGAAGTGTTTTCGTTATGAAATTTTTACCAGTTTTTTCTGAGGATCTAGCAACTTTAGTATTTTTTATAGTTTTTGCTTATTTATTGGGTAGTATTCCATTCGGAATAATCTGGGCTAAAGTTTTCAAATTGGGAAGTTTGAAAGATATTGGTTCTGGGAATATTGGTGCAACCAATGTCTTGCGAACTGGCAACAAACTTGCAGCGTTTTTAACTCTCTTTTGCGATGGTGGAAAAGGCTTCGTTACGGTCTTATTTGCAAAGCTACTAACTGAAGAGTTTACCGTTCAGGCAGTGTGCTTATTTGTTTTTATTGGTCATTGTTTTCCAATTTGGTTAAAATTCAAAGGAGGTAAGGGCGTAGCAACCTATATAGGCATCGTTATTTCCATAAATTTCTTTTTCGGTTTAGCAACCTGCCTGATTTGGCTGCTATCTGCCGCAATACTACGCACCTCGTCTTTGTCAGCATTAATATCTACGATATCTGGACCTTTTATCGTGTTTTTTCTTCTGGATTATAGCTTCCTTGGTATGTCAGCCTTGCTCTCTTGTTTGATCTTTTGGACACATAGATCAAACATTCGACGCATTCTTAATGGAACTGAATCAAACATTAATGTTAATTAAAAAATAACTAGGATGAATCAAATTTAATTAGACAACGAGAGATCGAGATATCAAAAGTTTTTTATGGCCAAACATAATGCTAGTTAGATTTAAAAACATAAACACGAGTAACTTGGAAATTTCATGCAAACTTTAACTGAACCTAAAATTATAGCCGGAAATTCGAATATGAGCCTTGCATCTGCAATAACACGTAGAATGTCTATGCACCGGGGGAAATTACTGGAAGTCGTTGATGCAAGAATCGAACGTTTTAACGACCAAGAAATTTTCATCGAAGTTTATGAAAATGTCCGGGGGGAAGATATGTTTATCGTTCAGTCCACATCTAATCCTGCAAACGATAACCTGATGGAGCTTTTAATCATGGCAGATGCCCTCAAGCGGTCATCTGCCTCTCGAATAACAGCGGTAATTCCTTATTTTGGATATGCAAGACAAGATCGGCGGTCCAAAGCACGAACTCCGATAAGCGCAAAACTCGTTGCCAATATGCTTGTTGAAGCGGGTATTGAGCGCGTATTAACAATGGACCTGCATGCCGCTCAAATACAAGGTTTCTTTGATATACCGGTGGACAACTTGTATGCGTCACCAGTTTTTGCTTTAGACATTAAAAGCCAATTTCAGAATATAGCAGATGAGGTTATGGTAGTTTCGCCAGATGTAGGAGGGGTTGCCCGGGCAAGAGAATTAGCAAAAAGAATAAAAGCCCCTTTAGCGATAGTAGATAAACGTCGGGAGCGGCCTGGTGAAGTAGAAGATATGACCGTGATTGGCGACGTATCTGGGAAAAAATGCATCATTGTAGATGATATATGCGACACCGCAGGCACCCTTTGCAAAGCAGCAGAAGTAATAATTGATAACGGTGCTAGCGAAGTTCATTCTTACATAACTCATGGTGTTTTGTCAGGACCCGCAGTAGAGCGTGTTAGTAATTCCGTGATGAAATCACTTGTTATTTCGGACTCAATAGAAGCGACTAAAGCTGTAAAAGAAGCAAAAAATATACGGATTGTACCAACCGCTCCCATGTTTGCTCAAGCAATACTCAATATTTGGTCCGGAACATCAGTTTCATCCTTATTTGAAACCGAAACTTTGGAACCTATTTACGATGGGCTATTTAAATTTACAGATTAAACAAGACTAAATCAAAGACTTAATTATAAAAAAATAAAGGGCCCAATTAAATACTAATTGAGCCCTTTATTAGAACCTTCTATGCACTTTAGCCTTTCGAAAATTCTGGATAAGCTTCCATGCCCAATTCAGAAGTGTCTAGCCCATTCATTTCGGCCTCTTCATCAACCCTGATGCCGAATATAGACTTTAACACATACCAAACAATAGTAGATGTAATTACAACAAAAAGTCCCACAACTATAATACTATATAATTGGGTTCCAAATGACGCGTCACTGTTCGTAAGTGGTACTATTAATGTGCCCCAGATTCCTGCAATCAAATGCACTGGTATTGCGCCAACAACATCATCAATTTTGAACTTGTCAAGAATTGGTACCGACACAACAACGATCAGTCCACCGATTGCGCCAATTATAGTTGCCTGACCGAGCGTAGGTGCCAGAGGCTCAGCTGTGATCGAGACCAAACCGGCAAGAGCTCCATTAAGGATCATCGTTAAATCAGGCTTTTTATACAATACTTGACTTAAAATAAGAGCCGTGATTGCACCACCAGCAGCAGCAGCATTGGTATTTGAAAATATCCGCGATACATCGGCAACATCTCCAATGCTACCCATTGCTAGCTGAGACCCACCATTAAATCCGAACCAGCCCAACCAAAGTATGAAAGTTCCCAGAGTGGCTAGTGCTAAATTTGATCCTGGTATAGGATTAACCTTACCATCTTTTCCATACTTCCCAAGTCGCGGCCCAAGAATTATAGCACCTGTTAACGCGGCCCATCCACCCACTGAGTGAACTACAGTCGAACCTGCGAAGTCTTGAAAACCCATACCATCTAAAAAACCACCTCCCCATTTCCAACTTGCTTGTATTGGATAAATCACAGCGGTTAATAAGACCGTGAAAATAAGGAAGGGCCATAGTTTAATACGCTCCGCAAGAGCTCCAGAAACTATTGAAGCAGTGGCAGCACAAAACATTAATTGAAAAAAGAAGTCCGATCCGGTTGATGCATATCCATAATCATCAGCAGAATCACGACCTACGCCGACAGCTTCAAGAATTGCTACACCCCAAACACCCGACAGAATACCATCCATTGACCATGAGCCAAGTGGATACATTAAATTGTAACCAATTAAATAATAAAAGACTGTGGCTAGAGAAAATAGAGCAACATTTTTCGTAAGCTGCATAGTTACGTTTTTTGAACGTACTAAACCAGCCTCTAACATTGAGAAGCCGGCAGCCATCCAGAAAACTAAAAAACCTCCTACTAAGAAGAGAAGTGAATTAAGTATAAAAACTGTGTCTGTCGCTACAAGTGTTGGAGCATCCTGAGCAGCAGCCAAGGAAGGCAAACAGCATGCAAGCAAAGCAGTAGCAGTCCATTTTACATATTTTTTGTTCATAAATTTATCCTCTTATATTGCATCAAGCCCAGTCTCGCCTGTTCGCACTCGAACAGCCTGACTCACATCCAATACAAATATTTTTCCATCACCAATTTTGCCTGTTTTGGCAGTATTTGTAATTGTTTCTACTACTTGGTCAGCCATTCCTTCATCTACGACCAACTCCAACTTTACTTTTGGAACAAAATTTACGGCATATTCCGCCCCACGGTATATTTCCGTGTGACCCGACTGTGCTCCAAATCCCTTTATCTCAGTCACCATCATGCCCTTTACTCCAAGCTCTGTCAGCGACTCGCGAACTTCCTCAAGCTTGAAAGGCTTAATGGTTGCAATGATCAACTTCATTGTTCTTCCTTTCATATTCATAGACATAATCGTCCAAGATGTTGTGAGAAAAACCGATGGAATATTGATTTGAAATGTGCTCAAAGTTTTGTATTTAAAAAAAAACACTATTTGTGCATAAAAAATGCGCAATTACATGCTGTCGTCTATTTTTTGTGCAAAATTAAACTGTGAAATGCTTCTCGTATCAAATAAAAGCTTAGCCAGGCAGAGAAGATTCTCAAAATAGAGATTTTTATGAAGAGAGACAATAGAATCCTAAATTTAAGAAAAAAACGAGTGAATACGAAGAAAATAATACCAAGTAAAAAGAATATTAGTCCCCGTAAAAAAATTAAAAAAAGCATGGCTGGTCTTGCCATTGGCTCTTTCACTAGACTCATAAACTTTTTGCTAAAATTAATAATCCGTTTTTTTCTTGGCTGGGCACTCAAAGGTACGATTGTGGTAGCTTTAATTACTTCAATTGCCATATTTTATTACAAAATTAATTTACCAGCTTTGAATGATATGCTCGATGCACGTGCCAAAGGATCAGTTACATTACTGGATAAAAATAAGGAGACCTTTGCTTGGAGAGGAGAACAATTTGGGGCTATTGCCCAAGCCAATACTATTTCTATACACTTAAAAAATGCCATAATAGCGGTAGAGGATAAACGGTTTTATAGACATTTTGGAATTAGCCCGAGGGGAATAGCAGGGGCTATAAGGATTAATTTAAGAGAAGGAAGAGGAGCACTTACAGGTCATGGGGGCTCTACGATAACTCAGCAGACCGCCAAACTTTTATGCCTAGGCAAACCATACAAAGCCAGAAATTGGAAATCTGAATCACAATATGAAGCAAACTGTCGACAAAGTTCGTTGTGGAGAAAGGTAAAAGAAGCGCTTTTTGCTATCGCATTAGAATTAGAGTTCACTAAAGATGAAATACTAACTTTATATTTAAATAGGGTTTTCTTGGGTGCCGGCTCACGAGGTTTTCAAGCGGCATCACAACGCTATTTTGACAAGCCAGCTTCAGACCTAAATCCAGCGGAATCAGCAATGCTTGCCGGTCTTTTGGTAGCACCTAGTCGTTTCGCACCAACTAATAATTTATCAAAATCTCAAAACAGAGCTAATACCATTTTAAATTTAATGGAGCAGCAAGGTTTGCTGAGTAAAGAATTAGCAAAATACTACAAAGAAAACCCCGCCAAACTTTCCACTAAAGCCTCTCAGAAAGCCGGTGGACATTTTGCAGATTGGGTAATGCAATCGGCGCCTTACTTTTTTACAAACAAAACTACTGAAGATGTTACAATTGAGACAACATTTGACCCAAAAATACAGGAAGCAGCCGAAGAAGTTTTAGAATATATATTCAGAGAGAAGGTCAACCCAAATTCTAAAGCGCAAGTAGCTATTGTAATTATGTCACCAGACGGCGCCGTCAGAGCAATGATTGGCGGGAGGCAACTTCAGGTTTTAGGGACATTCAATAGATCAACACAAGCTCTTCGCCAGCCAGGTTCGGCATTTAAGCCAATCGTGTATGCTGCCGCTCTTGAGCAAGGATACAAACCAAACGACCTAATTCGAGATGAAGCTTTTGAAATCAAAATACCAGGCTCAGCCACCTGGACGCCCCAAAATAATGAAAAAAAATTCAACGGTATTGTCTCTTTAACAGATGCTCTTTCTAAATCATTAAACATACCTGCTATAAAGTTAGCACAACGAGTTGGAATGGAAAATATTGGACAAATTTCAAAAGGCTTAGGAATTAATAGTAAAATTTCCACTAATCCCGCAGTTGCTCTGGGAGTTTCGGAAACAACACTCTTAGAATTAACAAGTGCATATGGAACTATCTTAAACGATGGAATTAAAGTCCTGCCATATGGCTTGAAGAAACTTAGTCTGGAAACTGGGAGTACTTTTTCTAATGAAACTGCCTCACCAAAAAACGAACGTGTTTTACGGTCAGAAACAGCACATAGTATGATATATATGCTCGAAAAGGCTTTATCAAATGGCACTGGTAAAAAGGCAATTTTTTCAAATTGGGAATCTGCTGGAAAGACAGGAACAACTCAGGATGCAAGGGACGCATGGTTCATAGGATTTACATCCGAGTACATAGCAGGTGTTTGGATGGGATATGATAACAATGAGCCACTTACTGGGGTTACTGGCGGAGGTCTACCGGCAGAAATATGGTCACTAATTATGAATAAAATCCATAATAACATAAATCCAAAACCCCTGCCGATGAAAAAAAGAAAACTAGCCCTTTTCCCAAATTTTGTGGACTCGGAGTACGAGCCAAAAATTAGACAGCGTGGAGACAGCTTGATTGATAAATTATTGCTAACTATTTTTGGAGATGAATAGTAATTATGGAACTATAAGATCATCTATCAAAGCATCTATCTTTCCTGAATTTCTATCTAAAAGCGCTCCAATTTCTTGCCGTTCAGCCAAGAGCATATTCACCCCCTCAATAATTAGATTGAACACGAGTGGCTGACCACTTCGATCTGAAACGAGAAAATCAACCTCAAATGGTTCATAGGCTGGCATGTGAGCAATTGTATTGACCGAATAGTAATTCTTTACTTTAACAACGCTTTTAATTTCTATTTTACCTCCAATGAATTCTCTGAACCGTTTTCCGTACTTATTGGCAAAGTAACCTGAAAAAGCCTTTATATATGACTTTAGCTGATCCTCAGAAGCAGTTCTAACATCACGGCCCAAAGCATATTTTGCGATTGTAGGTACATCGGCATATGCATTGAACACCCTTTCAAATGACCTCAACATCTGTGTTTGAGTATCACCTGAGTTTATTATTTGGTTAATTTCCGAGACAGCCTGATCAACAATTTCTATCGCTGCATTCTGTTGGGACGCAAAAACAAGTCCAGGCTCCAAAACTGAACAAATTGATGCCATTATAAAAAAACGGCGACTGTTAATTACAGTCATCTATTTACTCACATATCTAATTATATGGGTCTATATAGGGCACGGTTTGATTGGTTCCAAGTTCATAGCGCCTATTTTGAAGAAAAAATAACCTTGATTGTGCATAGCTATCAGCACTTTGGTAGAGTATACTATCAATACTTTCTCTAAATTGTGAACGAGCGGACAAACCAAAAGCTACGGAGGTAACGGTTGCCACGCCTTTAGGTCCGGCTCCAATTAGACCTACTGGATCAAAAACTATATCAACAATTCTGCCAATACCATCACGCTGATTGGACGGCCCCAAGACAAGTATATCTAGATAAGGTCCTTCTCCAATACCCCATTTAGCCATGGTCTCCCCAAAATCAGTTTTCTCACTTTTGATACCTAACTGAGAACTGGCGTCATAAATGCCTACAACTCCCAATGTAGAGTTAACTAAAAATTTCATAGATGACTTTGAAGCGCTCTTTATTTCACCTTGTAAAATATAATTAATACTATTGCTTGGTAAGGAAAAATTCATTGCAATGTTGTTTACTGCTGATTGTAGTTTAACGGGGGTACTATCACCATATAATACTGCAACCGGTCGTACGATATTTTTATCTAAGGATTTGTTTATTTCATGGACTTGTCTATTTGAGGCTTCAAAAGGGTCTGATATCCCTTCTTCCAATGGAGCGCTACATGCACCCAAAATTATAAACACTATAATTAATATAAAATTTCTCAAGACTGCTTGGTTCCCATATCAAATATAATGGAAAATAATACTTACAAGCATAACTGAGAGACCGCAAACATCAAATAACATTCGATTAAATCAAGAAAACTCTTTTTATAAAGTAATAATATTAATTAAAATAACAAAATTATAAGCTTGTCTTCTTTTTTTTGACATGATGCCATTGTCGTATGCACGGTAATGTCATACTTTGTTCTAAAGATATAGGAGCACAAATTATGACGCAAGACATCGAACAAAATCTAAAAAAACTTGGAATAGAGCTTCCAACCGCTCCAAGCCCAGCAGCTAACTACGTACCATTTGTGATAGTGGGAAGTTTTCTGTACGTTTCTGGACAAATTTCACAAAACAAAAATGGATTAATAATTGGAAAATTAGGCGAAAATTTGAATGTTGAAGAGGGCGCGAATGCTGCCAAATACTGCGCGCTCTCGTTACTTGCACAAGTAAAAGCAGCGTGCGAAGGTGACCTTGATAGGTTGGTGAGAGTTGTAAAATTAACCGGTTTTGTAAATTCGACTGCTGACTTCACCGAACAACCTCAAGTTGTGAATGGAGCCTCAAATATCCTCGTAGACATTCTAGGTGACATAGGGAAACATTCTCGCTCTGCTGTTTCAGCAGCGTCCCTGCCACTCGGTGTAGCTGTTGAAATAGAAGGAATTTTTGAGATTAAGTGATTTTGACTAATCTTAATTTACGATAACTGTTGCCAGATTATTTTACATTCATAGCTTTCGTTAAATAACACAAATGAGTTCCAAATAAACCTCCTAATTAATGACAAATTCGGAAATATCGATCAAGATTGTGGATACACTGCTTTCAGTTAGTGAAACAGACTGGGATGCGTGCGCAGCACCAGAAGCAGTAGACAAGGCTCGCCCATTTGATCCTTTCACAACTTATCGTTTTTTACGAGCTCTTGAAGAAAGTGAATCCGTTGGTAATGCGACTGGTTGGCACCCTTATTACATACTCGCTATTAGTGGAAATCAGTTGTTAGGCTGTGCTCCAATGTATGTTAAAACACATTCGCAGGGCGAATATATTTTTGATCATGCTTGGGCTAACGCCTATGAACGCGCAGGAGGTAAATATTATCCTAAAATCCAGGTAGCAGTTCCATTTACTCCGGTACCTGGCAAACGCTTACTGGCGAATAACGAAAATCAAGAAAAGGCCTTTCCAATACTATTGGAGGGTATAAAAAGCTTCGCAGCAAAAAATAACCTTTCCTCTGCACACATAACTTTTTGTACTTTTGATGAGTTTAAAAAAGGCGGAAGTTTGGGCTTACTAAAACGCACCAGTAGTCAATATCATTGGAAAAATGGTGGTTACAAAAGTTTTCAAGATTTCCTAGACGCACTCTCATCCCGTAAAAGAAAAAATATAAGGAAGGAACGCGAAAAGGCCAGAAGCTTCGGAGGAGAAATCGTTCGTTATTCAGGCAAAGAGATTACTGAACAGCACTGGGATGCGTTTTGGAATTTTTATCAGGATACCGGAAGGAGAAAGTGGGGACAACCGTACTTAACTCGAAAATTTTTTGAGATTGCCGGCGAAAAGCTCAAGAATGAACTTCTTATGATATTGGCTGAAATTGATGGAAACCCAATCGCAGGGGCGTTAAATTTTATAGGACAGGACGCATTATTTGGTAGGTATTGGGGATGCACAGAAAATTATTCAAATTTGCATTTTGAAATTTGTTATTACCAAGCAATTGAGTATGCAATTGAAAATCGATTATCTCGTGTTGAGGCTGGTGCGCAAGGGGAACATAAGTTGGCTAGAGGATATATGCCCAGTCACACATACTCGCTCCACTGGATAAACAATAATAGCTTTTCTAAAGCTGTTGCTCAATACTTGGATGAGGAACGACTTGCTGTTGGCGAAGAAATGGAAATACTTAGCAACTATGGTCCTTTCAAAGATATAAAGCTTTAGGAGAGAAAATGGATAAACTTTCAACGGTCGATAGAGAAACTAAATTAAAAAAAATTCTTGAGAATGGGTGGCTACTGGACGAAACTAGAGATGCCATTACTAAAGAATTTCAGTTTAAAAATTTTATAGAGGCCTTTTCTTGGATGACCAGAATTGCTTTTTGGGCAGAAAAAATAAATCATCATCCTGAATGGTTTAATGTTTACCGTAATGTAAGAGTAGTTTTAACCACACATGATATTAAAGGTTTGAGCAGTTTAGATCTGGAATTAGCGTCAAAAATGGACAGCGAAGCAGCTTAAATATTTTCTAGTAAGGCTTTTCCACTGCTAATATCGCATGTAGACCGACCCGTTTCAGGCAGAAAAATTTTAACCACTCCATCTTCCGCAAACATAGCATAACGCTTCGAGCGGGCCAAAAAACCAACTGCAGGAGCATCAAACTCCATACCTATTGCCTTTGTAAATTCGCTCAGTGGATCACCAAGCATGGTAATTCCAGCAGCAGTTGACCCACTAATTTCTCCCCAAGCTGCGACCACGTGTGGATCATTAACACTAATGCACAGTATTTCATCAATCCCTTTTGAAGAAAATTCAGTAGCAGTATCTAAAATGGATGGTAAATGAGTTTTCGAACAAGTTGTGGTAAAAGCACCTGGCAGACCAAAAATTGCAAGTTTACGATCCCTATATAAAGACGAGAAATTTATTGTTTCTGGCCCATTTTCCCCAAGCCTGTGCAGTGTACTATCTGGTAGCTTTTGACCTATCTTGATTGACATAATTCATCCTGTTTAGTTTATAGTTTTCTCAGAAATATATAATTCAAATATTTCCTATTACGAGTAAAAGGTGCTCTATGTCAAAAGTTGTTATTATTGGCGCCGGCCAAGCAGGCTCGGAGGCTGCTACACATCTCCGCAGTCAAGGTTTTGATGGTGAAATCACACTCATAGGATCAGAGAATGTTCTTCCATATCAACGCCCACCATTATCAAAAAAATATGTTTTGGGTGAAATGAGCTTGGAAAGATTATATTTAAAACCCAAAACTTTTTACCAAGAAAATGATATTAAATTGATGCTTGGAACTATAGTAAAAAAAATTGTTCGTGAGGAAAAAAAAGTAGAAACAAATTGTGGAGTTTTTGAGTATGATCAATTAATTCTAGCAACTGGTTCGTCACCAAATAGGCTCCCAGGATTATTGGGTAAAAACTTGTCGGGGATATACTACGTTCGAGATATTGATGATGCTGATGCACTCAAAAAGGTATTAAAACCAGGAAATACTGCCCTTATTTTGGGAGGGGGATACATTGGCTTGGAGGCAGCAGCGGTAGCTAGATTAAAAGATTTGAACGTAATAGTCATTGAGAAAAGCGAAAGAATTTTAAAACGGGTTGCATGTGAACATACCTCCAATTTTTTTAGGGATCTTCATCAAAAAAATGGTGTGAAAATTGTTGAAGGTTGCGGTTTGGACCATTTCACTCAACAGAATGGGAAAATTAGCGGTGTAGTCTTAGAGGACAAATCTTTTTACGCTGTTGACCTAATTATAGCAGGTATAGGAATTTCGCCGCGCACTCATTTAGCAAGAGATGCGGGCCTGAAAATTGAAAATGGGATTAAAACCAATATGCAAGGACAAACATCAGATCCTTTTATTTGGGCTGCGGGCGATTGTGCTGCTTTTCCATTTAATGATAAATATATTCGTCTTGAAAGTGTACAAAATGCAATAGAGCAATCTCAGTTCATTGCTAAAAATATTCTCGGTGCAAACTTGGATTACAAACCAGTACCTTGGTTCTGGTCTGACCAGTATGAGGTAAAATTACAGATTGCGGGTTTAAATAACGGCTATAGTCAAATAATTTCACGAGCTAATAAAGCTAATTTTTCAATTTCCAACTGGTACTATAGCGATGATAAGCTTCTAGCAGTTGATGCCATTAATGACAGTCGTGCTTATATGGTGGGCAAACGTTTGCTTGAAGCAGGGAAATCACCCAGAAAATCTCAGCTTTCTCTTCTAAAGACAAATCTTAAAGATCTTTTAACGCAATGAGGGTTATTGGTGGTAGTTTGAAAGGTCGACGCTTGAGCGCAATTAAGACGGAAGGTAACATGACCAATCTTCGCCCAACTACTGACCGCATCAGAGAAAGCTTATTCAATATTCTTTTTGGCGGAAAATTTGATTTTAAAATAGAGGAGACGCGCATTCTAGATATTTTTGCAGGTAGCGGGGCATTGGGACTTGAAGCAATTTCGCGCGGTGCAAAATCCTGTACATTTATCGAAAAAAATAAAGCGTGTATAAGGTTATTAGACACAAACCTTAAAATTTGTAATGTCAAAAATCAAACAAATATAAAAACATTTGACGCTACCGAATTCCCTCTAAATCTCGATCAACCATATGATCTAGTATTCGTAGATCCTCCCTACCGAAAATCGCTTGGTGAAGCTGCTATAAGATCTGCATTAGCGTCAAATTGGATAAGCGATAATGCGCTTATAGTTTTAGAGGAAGGAGAACAGAAAAGTTCGCTCAAAGGCTTTAAATTAGAAGACATAAGGCGATACGGAGACACAATATTACATTTTTTCAAAAAATTACCGTACTAGCTATATGTAGGATGAAATTTATTTTTTGGAGACAAAGTAAAAATTTCCACACCGTCTTTAGTCACACCAATTGAGTGTTCAAATTGAGCTGATAAGGATTTATCCCTTGTAACTGCAGTCCATTCATCTGATAGAACTTTAGTTTCAGGACGCCCCCAATTAACCATAGGCTCAATTGTAAAGAACATACCTTCTTCTATCAAAGGACCAGTTCCTTCCCTTCCATAATGCAAAACATTTGGCGGTGCATGGAAAACTCTCCCCAAACCATGGCCGCAAAAATCTCGCACAACCGACATTCTATTTGCTTCTGCATATGTCTGGATTGCATGGCCGATATCTCCGAAAGTTTTGCCCGGCTTGACAGCATCTATACCCTTAAATAGCGCGTCATGTGTAACTTGAATCAATCTTTCAGCTTTTCTAGACAGCTGACCCGCTACGTACATTCTGGATGTATCGCCATACCAACCGTCTTTAATAACAGTAACGTCTATATTTAATATATCACCATCTTTAAGTATCTTGTCCCCTGGAATACCGTGACAAACAACATGATTTACACTTATGCAACTAGCATGTTGATAACCTCTATAGCCAATTGTAGCAGAATCGACGTTTTTATTCTCAATCAATTGCTCGATAATCGCGTCGAGTTTTCCAGTAGTTTGTCCGGGAAAAACAGAAGTCACAATTTCATCTAGAATTTCTGCAGCAACACGACCGGCAGCGTGCATCCCCTCAAAATCTTTTGCAGAATATAAATCAATCCCATCTTTTGATTTGGGCTGCCCGTTTTTTAAATTCAAATAATTACCCCTTACTGCACTTTAAGTCCTAGGCTGACTAGCTAGAATTTATTTATCAATTCCAAATTATATCCCAGTTCGATCCCGTTAGGAAGAAAGTTTACTCCATAGCAAACAAACTCTACTCCACGATTTTCCGAAAATATAGATTCATCAGCGTAAGTAGGGTCCAAATCGTTGGCAATTTTAAGGTAATTACAATCTGATCTCTGAACTAAATACAGAACCATTGCTCTAGTATCCTTATCAACGATATTAGATAGTTCTTTTAAATGTTTGGCTCCTCTTGCTGTAACAGTATCTGGAAATTCAGCAATTTTTTCTTGCCTGCATAGGGTCACATTTTTCACCTCAAGGAAACAAGTCTTTAAACCGTTCTTTAAAAGAAAATCTACTCGAGAATTAACTCCATACTTTTGCTCCCGTAGTATTTCATCATAATCTATTACTTCGGAAATTTTACCCTGCACTAAAGCCTCATTTACAATTTTATTTGCAATATTCGTATCTACACCAGTGTAATGACCATTTTCATGATCAACCAATTTCCAGCTATATTTTAGTTTTTTTTTGGGGTCTTCATTCGGCTCTAACCAAACTTTTGTCCCACACTTAGTCAGACCAAACATACTACCGGTATTTGGGCAGTGTGCAGTAACTAGTTCGCCGTTTGACAGCTCAACATCGGCAAAAAAGCGTTTGTACCTTTTCACTAAATACCCCGAAACTAAATCTGATTGAAACTGCATTTTTTTAACTATACAAACTCTACACTGTAAAGGATCAATAATGTCAAATCCATCTGCCGCGATCTTGGTAATCGGAGACGAAATACTATCGGGAAGGACACGCGATTCGAATTTGCACTACCTGTCTTGTGAGTTAACAAAAATTGGGATTAATTTACAAGAAGCGCGAATAATCCCAGATAATGCCACGGAAATTATTAATGCTGTAAAATGGTTAAGTTCTAAATATAACTACCTCTTCACATCCGGCGGTATAGGGCCAACTCACGATGATATTACAGCTGACTGTATCGCCGCAGCTTTTGAGACAGAAATAAATATTCGAGAAGATGCTTTTAAACTTTTAGAAAGTTACTATTTAACTCAAAATGTTGAGTTCAATCACTCAAGGCAAAGGATGGCTCGAATACCGGATGGTGCCAAACTTATCGATAACCCTATCTCTGTTGCGCCTGGCTTTCAGTTAAAAAACGTTTTTGTACTGGCCGGCGTACCCAACATATTTCAATCAATGGTACAAAGTGTTATTCCCTCACTGTTAAGCGGCAAACCGCTTTTAAGCAAGTCTGTGAGAATACCACGTGGGGAAGGGGAAATTGCAGCCGCACTTAAAGAAATTGCGTCTGAGCATGAAAATGTATCTATAGGATCCTATCCCTACAATGACGGAAGAAAAGTTGGCACAAATATCGTAGTTAGGGGAGTTGACAGAAATGAATTAATGGATTTAGCAAAAAAACTGAAGTCACAGCTATTATGACATTAAAAAATAGTTCCTCCATTTTTGAGACAATTGACTTAACATGGCCAGCTGAAGAATTCCATGAACTTCCCGAATGGAAGTTACGTAAAAGTTTAAAAGGTGGCAAACGTGTGTCAGCTGCTACTGTAAATGGAAAATCTGGTATCCCAGACATACAATTTGTTGAGAATACTTTGGCGGAATGGTATCAAGATAAGTTATTCTTGATTAAAGCAGGTGAAAACAGTCTTGATGAGGCACTAAAAAGTCGTGGATATTGTATTGCCGATCCGACAAATATTTGGAGTATTTCTTCAGAAGCACTCTCAATGCATCAAATTCCACCAGTTACAGCTTTTTCAATATTTCCTCCATTGGCCATTCAAAGAGAAATATGGACAGCTAACGGTATTGACTCCTCTAGAATTGAAATAATGGATCGAGTCAAAACACCTAAAACAACTATATTTGGTCGCATAAATGCAAAACCAGCAGCTTCTGCATTCGTAGCAGTTGCAAATAAAATCGCAATGGTTCACGCCCTAGTTGTGGATCATAAATACCAGCGACAAAGTATGGGAAAATTTGTTATGCGAAAAGTAGGTGCATGGGCTCATCAACAAGGGGCTGAAAGCGTGGTAGTTTTATGCACAAAGCAAAACCAGTCAGCCAATAACTTCTACAAAACCCTTGGAATGCAAGTTATTGGGGAATACCACTATAGACTATTTAAGACCTGAAAAATCAGATTTTAAATCGATAACGCTAGTCTGGTGCCCTGATCTATTGCACGCTTAGCATCCAGTTCACCAGCATTTTGAGCACCTCCAATCAGATGACATTCAACTCCCGAATTTTTAAGATCTTCATAAAGTTTTGAGTTAGAAACTTGCCCCGTACACAATACAACGTTATCGACTTCTAATAATTCCGGAGTTAATTCTCCGTTCTCGCGCGAAATATAAAGTCCCTCATCACTTATTTTATGATAAGTAACGCCTGACAACATTTCTACTCCTTTCATTTTCAAAGCTGCGCGGTGTATCCATCCGGTGGTCTTACCAAGATTTTTTCCCATTTTTTGTGCTTTTCTTTGCAGCAGATAAACTTTTCTTTCTGCTGGTTTTGGAGAGCTACCATTGGTTAAAAGACCACCCCGATATAATTCTGGATCACCGATACCCCACTCAATCATCCATTCTGGCAATGGCTGAAAACTTCCCTCTGTGTATTTTTCACTAGCTAAAAACTCTGCCACATCAAATCCAACACCTCCAGCTCCAACAACCGCAACTGTAGAACCCAACGTTACCTCTCCATTCAAAATATCTTTGTAATAGTGCACATGCTTTTGATTTATACCATCAATGCTGGGTTCACGTGGGTTAACACCTGTTGCAATTATTACCGTATCAAACTTTTCTAATTCTTTTTTTTCGACAACATAATTAACTTTAATTTTTATCCCGGGAAGTTCTTTGATCATATTTTTGTACCAATCCACCAACCCCCAGAATTCCTCTTTTCCTGGAACCATTTTAGCCAAATTAAGTTGCCCGCCTAATTCTTGTTCTTTTTCAAAAACAGTAACTTTATGACCTATTTGAGCAGCAGTGATTGCAGCGGACAAACCTGCTGGACCAGCACCCACAATACCAATACTCTTAGAATTAGATGCCATCTTAAGTTCTAATTCGCTTTCAAAACATGCTCTCGGATTTACCAAGCATGAACTAATTTGTCCTTTGAAGGTGTGATCAAGACAAGCTTGATTGCATGCTATGCAAGGCGCTATCAACTGGCTCTTTTCTTGGCTTGATTTGTTTACAAATTCTGGATCAGCCAAAAACGGCCGAGCCATGCTTACAAGATCAGCACATTTTAATTTTAATACTTCTTCAACTTTTTCTGGAGTATTAATCCTATTCGATGTAATCAATGGAATTTTAATTTTTCCCATTAACTTTTTTGTAACCCATGTAAATGCTGCCGGGGGAACTGATGTGGCAATTGTTGGAATCCGAGCTTCATGCCATCCTATGCCAGTATTTATAATGTTGATACCAGCAGCCTCAAGTTTTTTTGCCAAAACTACTACCTCGTCATGCGATGAACCATTTGGAATTAAATCAATCATCGAAAGGCGAAATATTAATAGAAAATTTTTTCCAACTGCAAATCTAATTTTCTCAGCGATTTGTATGGGTAAACGCATTCTATTTTCATATGAACCGCCCCATGAATCGTCTCGTTTGTTAGTATGCTCTACCAAAAACTGATTAATAAAATATCCCTCAGACCCCATTATTTCGATGCCATCATAACCGGCAGATTTAGCTAAACAGGCACATTGTACAAAATCATCAATTTGTTTCTCTATACCTTCGTTATCTAAGGCATTTGGAACAAATGGAGATATTGGAGATTTAATAGCTGATGGAGCAACGCAGTCAGGGCTATAAGCGTATCTACCGGCATGCAAGATTTGCATGACTATTTTACCACCATTTTCATGAACAGCATCAGTTACAATTCTGTGATTATCCGCATCCGTCTGGTCCAACATTGCAGCTGCACCCTTGAATACTGCACCCTCCTTATTAGGGGCGATACCTCCCGTTACAATAAGCGCAACACCACCTTTAGCTCGCTCCGAATAAAAGTCAGCTATTCTGCTCCAATTCTTCGTTTCCTCCAAATTAGTATGCATTGAGCCCATAATTACTCTATTTTTTAAAGTCATAAAGCCAAAATCAAGAGGCCTAAACATATTTGGATATTTATTGCTCATATAAACTCCTTCTGTTGCACAAATAGCTTATGAAGAGCAGGTTGTCATTGGGTACGCAACGTTAAGATAAGGGACTATGGCCTTAACTTCGGACGTATTGTTGAGGCAGAAAATTTGTGAATTGTCGTCTTAGGTTTCATCTTTGGCTTACCACGATTAATTGTTCTTTGATCTCCACTAGCTGAATCCAAGTCCGACAATTTACCACTTGGTAGATTATCTGGAGGACTGAAATTATCTATTGACGCAGTTAAAACTTCCAGCTGATGAAGATCAGAAACATTTTTCGTTCTGGGCGAGAAATATTGAGCTAAAACCACGTAACCTTTTTCTATTTTTGCTGTCCGCCAAACAGTATTTTGTACCGACTTAACAGAGAATTGACTATTTTCTACTTTTACCAAATCATAACCATTAAAATAATCTGTTTTGATTAATTTTTGGCCATTTGCTAAATACGAACGCGTGATTTTTCCCACATCGCTAATTCCCATTGGGGCATAGCTTATGCTAACCATTCCTCGACCCTTTGTCATTTGGCATGCTGTGTAGATCACATTTCCGGTATTAGAGTTATTTTTAGAAGGCCCAACACAGTAACCTTCCGGTGGCAAACCAAATGCACCGTTCTTAAGCTTTGCGACATTTTTGTCAAAGGGCACATCAATTGTTTTTGGTAAGAATGAACCAAATTGACTGCAAGAGGCTAGCAAAAAACAGGCTATTAAAATCTGAATTTTGTAAATAATGATTATTTTTTTCATTTTTTGCCGTTTTTTAAAATTTTGCACACCAATATGTTCTATGCTCGCACATAATTTATATAGCCAGACACACTTTACCAATCCTTTTCTAACATTGGAATTCATATCAAAAAAAAGTTTGATATCGTTGTTAATTTACTTTGCAAGAAGTTGAAGCGATTGCATTTTAAGATTCAACATTTTATTAAGTGGTGTAAGTACAGTGTGTTTAGGAATGTGAAATGAACTGGATATCAAATTATGTCCGACCACGCATAAATTCTATCTTTTCTCGTCGCGAAGTGCCGGAAAATCTTTGGTCGAAATGTGATGAGTGTGGAACAATGCTTTTTCACAGAGAACTGCAGGATAATCTAAATGTCTGTATTGAGTGTGGCCACCATATGCCAATATCACCACGCGCACGTTTCAAAAATCTGTTTGATGGAGGTGTTTTTGTTGAAATAGATGTCCCAAAACCAATTACAGATCCGTTGCAATTTAAAGACCAAAAAAAATATCCAGATCGGATGAAAGCTGCGCAGAAAAAGAGCGCTGAAAAGGAAGCTATGTTAGTTGCAGAAGGAGAGATTGGTAGAACTCCAATAGTGGCAGCCGCTCAAGATTTCTCTTTTATGGGAGGTTCAATGGGTATGTATGTCGGCAACGCAATAATTTCTGCTGCCCAGCGGGCTGTTGAATTAAATCGCCCATTGATACTCTTCTCGGCAGCAGGCGGCGCCCGAATGCAAGAAGGAATATTAAGCCTGATGCAAATGCCCAGAACAACTGTTGCAATACAATTATTGAAAGAAGCAAAACTACCATACATTGTGATTCTTACTCATCCAACTACCGGCGGGGTAACCGCATCTTATGCAATGTTAGGTGATGTTCAGATTTCTGAACCTAACGCGCTAATTTGTTTTGCAGGGCCGAGAGTAATCGAACAAACCATTCGAGAAAAACTGCCAGAAGGTTTTCAAAGAGCTGAATATCTGCTCGATCACGGGATGCTGGACCTAGTAACTCCTCGAACGGAAATAAGAAATGCACTAATCAAAATTACGCGAATACTTCTTGGTCTTGGTCCAGTAGTAGTGGGAGACTTACCGAAACCGTCACAAGATAATTCCTCGGAAGAAAACGAAGAAAAATCTAAATGATATCCAAAAGTTCTGACAAGGTCTTGAAAAGGATGATGGATCTTCACCCAAAGGTTATTGATTTGACCTTAGATAGGGTTCTAAACTTACTCAAAGCTTTGAATAATCCACAAAAAAAATTACCACCTGTTATCCATGTCGCAGGAACAAACGGTAAAGGTAGTACCTTAGCAATGATCCGCTCGGGTTTAGAAAGTTCTGGTAGATGCGTTCATACTTATACCTCACCACATTTAATAAGTTTCAACGAACGAATTAGATTAGCCGGCAAGTTAATTACCGAAAATGAGTTATCTACTCTTTTGGATGAATGTTATGAAGCAAATGCCGGTAAAGAAATCACCTATTTTGAAATCACCACTTGTGCTGCGATTTTAGCAATGAGCAGAAATGACGCCGACTACACACTTATGGAGGTAGGACTTGGGGGGCGTTTAGACGCAACTAATGTGATTGAAAAACCGGAGTTAGTAGTCATTACACCAATATCTTTTGATCATGAACAATTTCTTGGCAATACAATAGAAAAGATAGCGTGGGAAAAGGCTGGAATAATTAAAGAGAATAAACCAGTTATTGTCAGTTTACAAAATGAACAAGCCTTTAAGATTATAAAAGATAGAGCAATGGAGTTAAATGCCCCAACTTATTCCTATGGAAAAGAATGGCTAGCATGGGAAGAAAGAGGCAGGTTAATCTATCAAGATAATAAAGGATTAATAGACGTCCCGTCTCCAAATTTAAAAGGCGACCATCAAATAATTAACGCTGGTTGCGCACTTCAATCTATGAGACTGTTAAATAATGGACAATTAGATAACTTAGACGAAGTAACGACCAAAGCATACTGGCCAGCCAGAATGCAAAAACTAAAATCTGGAGTGCTCAACAAGTGTTTTCCATCGGCAGAAATCTGGCTTGACGGTGGACACAACCCTGCAGCAGGAGAAGCGATAGCTGCTCATTTTTCAAAACTAAAACCTCGCCCGACTTATGCAATATGTGGGATGTTAAACACCAAAGATGTAAAAGGCTTTTTGAAACCTTTGGCACCTCAAATTGATAAGTTATTTGGTATTTCTATTCCTGGAGAATCGAATACTTTAACCGGCGAAGAAACATCGCAAGAAGCAACAAATGTTGGTATAGAATCTGATTTTTTCGATACTGTAGAATTAGCACTAGAAACGATTATGATATATTCAGAAAAGCCGCGAGTAATTATATGTGGTTCTTTATATTTGGCAGGTCATATTCTTACACTGCAAGAATATGAAATAAAATGACCGAATCACATACCTTGACTGATTCGCATACTTCATGTTTAATGATTCGCATGGGTTAATGAAAAATTCCCTAACAGGTATTAATACCAATGAAAAATTAAGGGACCAAATCCATAGTTTAAAAATTACTCTCCCAAAACATAGGCATCATACAGGCAAATTATTTTTGGGGGAGTAATTCAAATCACCTTAAGCCAGTTTTTTGACTGCATCTCTTTCAAGCGACTAGCTGTTCGTTCGAACTCAAACGAACCTTCACCCTCAGTATAAAGCATTTCCGGTTCTGTAGCTGCAGAGCATATTAAACTTATTTTCGCCTCATAGGCTGCATCAATGAGAGTAACAAAACGCTTTGCCTCATTGAAGTTTGAACGGCTAAGCTGGGGAATATTATCAACCATAAGAACTCTTACAGCATCAACAATTGCCAAATAATCTCCAGGACCTAACATTTGCCCACAAATTTCAAAAAAATCAAATCTACCGACGCCATCCTTATAAAATGGGAATCTGATCTCTCGACCTTTAAATGACAGAACAAAATCGTCGAATGAGTTTCCTGTAAGAGTGGCCCATAGTATATCCATTCGCTTTGCACTCTCTAGATTGAGGGGATAGAAATAAACCTGATCACCAGAAATCAAGGATTGCCGATAATCCTTTACACCAGACACTTCTAGAACATCAAATTTTGCCTCAATAAGTCTGATAAAGGGCAGAAATAAATCTCTATTCAATCCATTTTTATATAAATCGATCGGAGGTCTATTTGACGTAATAACTACCGTAACCCCTTTTTTCATTAGAGCTTCAAATAGTCTTCCAACAATCATAGCATCCGCAATATCTTTGATTTGCAGCTCATCCAGTGCTAAAACTTTAACTTCAGTAGTGATTTTCTTAACTATCGGTACTAATGCATCTTTTACTTTACTTTGTCTGGCTAAATTCAATGATGATTGAACCTCCTGCATAAAAGAATGGAAATGTAATCGCCTAACCCCAACGGTAAGAGACTCTACGAACATGTCCATTATCATGGATTTTCCACAACCTACGCCTCCCCATAGATATATACCTTTTGGTTTAAGTGCTGACTTGGAAAACAAAATTTTTCTTCGGTTTTGTTCTACCGCGATGCGTAAAGTATCAAACTTAATTACGAGCTGTTCTTGCTCTTTTTCCCTTTGGATTTTACCCAAGCTTACGTTTTGGTTATATTTATCAACAAGTGACTGCATTATCTGGGTTTACTAAAGCTAATAATTATCGCAAGGGACAAAGTATAAATTTACACTATTTGTCTCTAGAATTACTCCTAGAAAGTTCAACATGATAGCCAAAAATTCAATATTTACATCGGTGTTAGTTGTTGGTTGCGTAATAATACTGGTCAGCTTCGCAATACGATCCTCTTTTGGCGTATTCCAGATTCCAATTGCTGAAGAATTCAATTGGCTGAGGTCTGAGTTTTCCTTAGCAATAGCCATTCAGAACCTTGCTTGGGGTATTGGTCAACCGATCTTTAGTGCAATAGCAGAAAAAATTGGCGATCGTCGCGCGATAATTATAGGCGGATTTACATATGCAAGTGGACTTTTATTGTCATCAGCAGCGTTGACACCTCAGGCTCATCAAATTTACGAAATTTTGGTTGGTTTTGGTGTTGCCGGTACTGGCTTTGGGGTAATCCTGGCGGTTGTTGGACGAGCTAGTTCAGAAAAAAATAGATCTATGTCACTGGCAATTGCGACTGCTTCAGGAAGCGCCGGACAAGTAATCGGTGCGCCTATTGGTGAATTACTTTTAAATTATATGCCATGGCAATCGGTTTTTGTAATATTTTCTATTACTATTTTATCAACTCTACTTTTGCTTCCTTTTATGCGAGTTTCCGTTCCGGCAAGTCATAGAAACGCAACACAAAATATGAGAGACTTGGTTGGAAGAGCCGTAGTGGACCCAAGTTACTCTATGATATTTCTAGGGTTTTTTAGTTGTGGTTACCAATTAGGTTTTCTTACTGCACACTTTCCAGCTTTTGTTACTGAAATGTGTAACCCAATACTACCTGCATCAGGGATTTATAATTTGGGTATAACTTCAACCTCCGCCTTGGGAGCTATATCCATTTCACTAATTGGCCTCGCTAATATCGCTGGCACCTTAGGCGCAGGATACCTGGGCAAGACATATTCCAAAAAATACCTATTATCGTCAATCTATTTTGGGCGCACTTTAGTATGTGCAGTATTTATATTGGCGCCTATCACACCCATTTCGGTAGTACTATTTTCTCTCCTAATGGGCGCTTTGTGGCTTGCTACTGTCCCACTAACAAGCGGACTGATTGCACAAATTTATGGGCTTCGCTATATGGGCACCCTCTATGGTATCGTATTTTTTTCGCATCAACTTGGAGGCTTCATCGGAATATGGCTTGGAGGTAGGCTTTATGATGCATATGGAAATTATAATCTAGTATGGTGGATTGGGATTGCAGTCGGTGCATTTAGTGCTCTTGTACATTTGCCCATAAAAGAGCGGCAAAAGTCTTGGGTTTAGAGGTATAGATTGCTTCTAATCTAACAATCATTCAAGTTTCAAAGGATTTATTTTTTTGCCAAGCAGTTAAAATGTATTTGGCAACCATCAGATCCAAATGCGCACCGCCACCATTTTTAAAAATTGTAATTTCATCATCTGATTTACGTGTAAATTTGTTTATTTGATAAAAGTCTGCCAAAATATCCACTCTAGAAATAACTTTTTCCTTCAATGGAATTTTCAATTCGCCAATGTGTTCTATTGTAGTATCATAGCTATCAACAAATATTTTGCTGCGGCATAGCGATAAATCATCGACCTCTCTCATATCAGGTCGGTAGGCTCCAATTAAATCAAGATGCTGCCCAGGCCTTAGCCACTCCCCCTTAATAATTGATTGTTTCGACATTGTGGCACAGGATATAATATCAGCACTTCTTACACTGGCCTCCAAATCTTCTACTGCTACTGTATTACTCCTGCCACTAGCCATAGATACTGCTCTTTCATGGGTGCGATTCCACACTAGGAAAGAAGCATTCGGAAAGGCAGAAGAGTATGCATCAAGAAGATTGTGGCCCACAGTTCCAGCGCCAACTATGAGGATATTTTTACTCCCAGGTTTTGCAAGACGAAGTGCTGCTGTAATACTATCACCAGCTGTTTTCCATTTTGTCACAAGATGGAAATCTAGAATTGCCTCTAATACTCCAGTTTTATCAGAAAAGAGGCTTACTGCACCATTTATTTTTGGAACAGAATGAAGTGAGTTTTGAGGAAAAATTGTAGCAGATTTCACAGCTAGTCCTAAACCATCAATCCATGCAGATCGCGATAAAAGCGTGTCCTCTTTTCTATAAATAAATGTATCTTTAACTTCCGCTTTGGACATTTGATGCCCCTGCTC